>BNWE01000035.1 GCA_025998595.1 Alphaproteobacteria bacterium
GGATCTACCGGTATAAAACAGTACTCTTTCGGTAGTCGTAGTTTTTCCGGCATCAATGTGAGCCATAATGCCGATATTTCTGTATCTTTCAATGGAAGTCTTGCGAGCCATAATTACCACCTATAATGTGCAAATGCTTTGTTGGCTTCCGCCATCTTATGAGTATCGTCTCGCTTCTTTATGGATCCGCCTCTGCCGTTATACGCATCCAGAAGCTCACCGGCCAATTTCAAGGTCATGGTCTTCTCGGAGCGTTTACGAGCATAGAGGATAATCCATCTTATGGCCAGCGCCTGCGCTCTCTCGTAGCGAACCTCGACGGGAACCTGATATGTGGCACCACCGACTCGGCGAGATTTCAGCTCAACCGAAGGTCTTACGTTTGCAAGTGCATCCTCAAAAACTTCCAGACCTAATTTATTTGATTTTTTTTGAATTTGATTGAATGCCTCATGCAGCATTTTTTCAACAATGGATTTCTTACCGTCATACATAGCAGCATTAATAAACTTGGTAACAACAACACTACCAAATTTAGGATCCGGCAGCACTTCTCGCTTTTCAGCAGCTCTTCTACGTCCCATGAAAACTCCCCCTTACTTTGGTCTCTTGACGCCGTACTTGGAACGACTCTGACGTCTATTCTTCACGCCCTGAGTATCCAACGCACCACGAATAATGTGATATCTCACACCCGGAAGGTCCTTTACACGCCCGCCTCGTATCATCACGACCGAGTGCTCCTGCAAATTGTGCCCCTCGCCAGGAATATAACAAGTCACCTCAAAACCACTGGTCAAACGAACACGAGCAATCTTTCTCAAAGCGGAGTTTGGTTTTTTAGGAGTAGTTGTCGTAACACGAGTACAGACTCCCCTCCTCTGCGGACAAGATAAAAGTGCAGGAACTTTGTTCCTCTTTGCGACATCCTTTCTAGGATTCCTTATCAACTGATTAATTGTCGGCATGCGCCCCTTCCCTAATTTAAAAATACCACACGAGGAATCCATACAAACTTGCATTTGCACTCTATAACCCCTGCGAAGGCTGTATAATACCCATTACTCTAGAATTAGTCAAGCCCTTGACGGAAAACTGAGTAAAATAAATAGAATTATTATCGGATCAATTTCTGTGATGATTATAACACACTTTCGGCACCGCCCGATAGAGACGATGCCGAGAAATTTTAAAACGACTTTCGTCTGCGAAAACAAATTGAACTAAGCAGCAGGGGTAAATCCAAAACGACCAGTGTTTTCCCCATCGCCACCAGATATGTATTTAAAGCTTTCTCTTGGCAACCGATATTTTGTTATTCCATTCCTATCGCCCCACAACCAAGGTAAAAATCCAGCATTGTGTATTGTTATCTCACATGACGATTTCCGTTGTTCAAACAAACCCAACATACTATGGACAGCAACAGGGAGATTTATGTCACCACCGGATTCGACACGAGCGCGAATTTTATCGATACCGCTAACACTCTCAGTCGCCCATGTCAGGTCCTCGCCTTCGCGCACATGCAGGGTCGCTATACCCCAGAGAGGAATGTCACGCTTATACTCTATCCCTTCCGCATTCATCATGCCCATACCCAAAAGCACAAGAGCAAACGCTCTACATCTAACTTTTATTGTCATTCTATACCTCATTTAACAATATACTACCAAAACCCTCCTGTAGGATAGCACAGCTTCAAAACAATTGTCAATCTATGACAAGTCTCACCAATTGGAGACAAAAATATTTTGCTTTTTATCAGATTTTATAAAAAAGGCATGTCTTCAATCGCCCAACAATGAGCACATACGAAAACATGCCTGATAGATTCAAGATTGAATCGAACTACAAAATTGCAACTATGCTACATGCCAAATGCAAACCTGCCGGTATACTTGCTAGGACCATCAGAAACTTTTTTGCATAGCGCTCCACATATTACCTCGACCGCATGTTCATCTGCTGTCAGAAACGGAAGCGAAAGCAAAATATGATCGGCACTACCATAACGAGACAGTGCACAGAATACTGCAATCTTTCTCTTTTGAAGCAAACAAAACTCTACCATGGTTTCATCATCGGTCAATTCCACATCAAACGGTATATTACGATCTAGTAGCCCAAAAATAGTCAAAGCATTAAATCTAGCCGCACTTGGATTGTCATTTAATCCATACATCGCAACAAGATAAGGAACAATAGGGTTATTCGCTGGTAGTTCTGTTCTTAGCTTCTTTGTTGTAACAAAGTCAGAAACCTTCCCAATGTCATTTTTGGGAAAGAACACAGTCAATCCTGTGCAAACAACAGGCTGCATATCTACCGCTCGCTGATTCGCCTGATCTTCACTCATTTGTAACCGCGGAAAATTGTCCATCGCCGCCGCATTCATCACTCCCATACACGCAAGCACAAGAACCAAAACTTTACTACTAATTTTCATTGTCATTTCATACTCCATTTAACAATATCTAATAAAAAAAACGCCAGAAGATTAACACGGCAAAGAAACGTTTGTCAACACGAGATGAATTATTATTTTGCGGTAGATATATTTTTAGGCAGATAAGGCACGCTTTTGGCACCGCCCGATAGAACGATGCCGATAATATTCGCTTGCAAGACTTTTTATTGTATATTGCAAGAATCAGCTTGTATGCCGAAAGAATTAGCAATACCCTGAGCCTTATTAGGTGAAAATGCGAACATTCCTTGGTATGCACTATCGCCATCAGCATATTTAGAACAGTACATTCCAGCAGTAAACGCGATCCATGCGTCGCCTAAAGAAGCCTGACAACTCGCATTGCAAAGCACACCTAAAGCACCAAAGTTAAAGTCAGGATCAGTCACAGCCGCTTTATTTTGAAGAGAGCAAAATTCTTTTAAAATCCCATCATCCATTAACTTTACATCAAACTGAATATTTATCCCGTCGCTTGCTTTCTGAAGGATTTTTTCAGAGAGATGTATAAGGATAGCGCCATCGCTCGGATTAATCGCCTTCGCCTTCGCTTTTCTGACCCAACTTTCAACCTTGTCAAGGTGCTCAGCTTGCACATACACTATCATCTTTTCGCTAACAGGAATAGACTTCAGATCGCTCATTCTCTGCGCCAACTGTTCTTTTGTAAGCTCGATTCTTGGAAATTTGTCCATCGCCGCCGCATTCATCACTCCCATACACGCAAGCACAAAAGCCAATACTTTACTACTAATTTTCATTGTTATTTCACACTCCATTTAACAATATCTAATAAAAAAACAACAGAAGATTAACACGGCAAAGAAACGTTTGTCAAGGCTCAGATTTTACAAAAAAAGCATGCTTTCAATCGCCCAACAATGAACGCATACAAAAATATGCCTACTTGTCGAATAAGCCGAGAAAATTTTACTCTCAGCCTCTCACGAACCGGACACAACCTTCGTCCAGCTCTTGTCACCACTCTATGGTTTACTCATAAGTTTTCCAGGCTATACTCGTAACACAGCCAGCCACACCTGTCGCCACTCCATATGCGAATACACTACCAATAGTCAGATCTTCCCACTTTGAAGAGAGCACATAAGTTCCTGCCGCGACAATAAATCCAATAGGTACAGAAAAACAAAATTTTTTCGCGCACGATGCTTGTTGTTCCTCCAGCCTCCGTTCAATTGCAAGCCTTTCTCTTTTTTCTTGTCTTGCTCGTTCTCTCCTTTCTCTTGCAATCTGTTTCACTTGTTCTCTTCTTTCTATTTCTTCTTGTCTTGCTTGTTCTCTCCTTTCTCTTTCTTCTTTCCTTGCTCTACCACGCGCCGCAGCTTCGGCGGCAAGTCTACGCCGCTCCTCTCGCTCAGCTTCTTCCGCAAGTCTAGCAGACTCCTGACGAGCATTCTCTGCATCTATTTCCCCTGGAGTCCATAGGCTTAACTTCATGAATTGAAAAAAATCATGTGGTGCTGCATTATCCCTTTCACGCCTTCCAACTTTCACACAATGCAAATGGTTCTTTTCTGCAAAAGTTGAAATTTCATTGCACACAGTCGGAAGCGTACGATTTTTATCGCTACTTGCAACTTTAATCTCAAGACCATCGGGAGCTAACTCAAAATGTCCTCCTCCATTGCCATTATTATAATATGCAGCAAATTCAGGCGGAGAAATCATCCCTTCAGCATACGCTACACTCGTACACGAAAGCACCAAAGCCAAAACTTTATTACTAACTCTTATTGTCATTTCATACTCCATTTTACAATATCTAATAAAAAATTATTAAAGATTAGCACAGCAAAGAAGCAGCTGTCAATGCAAAATGATTTAAATTAGAGAAACAAAAAAACGTTTTACCCCATCATCCTTTTAAAACTATCCATACCACATTTATACCCATTATCAACAATTTCAGCACACCATTCGCTAAATTTCTTCGAATCTGGCGCTACAGATTGACCATTTGCACACATAACCCAAACAATATATTTAGCCAAAAGCAAACCTTGATCAGCAGCTTTCCAAAAACATTTAAATGCTTCTCCTAAGTTGCCCCCTTTTCCTGCATTTAAATAAAAATCAGCAAGGTTGCACTGAGCAGTATCATGACCTTGCTCTGCGTAGTTTAGATAAGATTCAAGCGCTCTCCAGCTACTCACTGAATATTGGCCAAAATAATGCATATTTCCAAGCATTAATTGCGCCTTGGCATCACCTTTAGCCGCTGCTTGTGTAAACAGATTCATTGCTGTCTCAGGACTATGCTTCACATATTGAGCTGTAAGATGCATGCCTCCAAGACCACATAGAGCAGGAGGATATGACATACCTGCAGCTTCCGACAACAATTTGAATGCCTTCTCAAAGCTCTGCTTAACATAGATACCATTCAAATGCATAGCCGCAAAATCGCATTTTGCCGAAAGATCACCTCGATCAGCAGCTTCCGAGAACTTTTTAAATGCTTGCTTTTGATTCTCCCCTGCCCATACTACTTTATTATCGAAAAATCCAAGATCATCTGCTATTTCTTCACCTTTTAGAGAAAAAAGTATGGGGCCCATTTTCTTTTTACCATCAACCATTTTGAAAGGAGTGTTGTAATATTCGCCTGTCGACACATTTTCATTCTCCTCTTTTTCGGCTTGTTCCTTTTCCAATTCGAGCATCTTCCTATATTGCGCTTCCACTTCTCGCGCTTTTCTGTTACGCTCTGCTTCCGCCTCACGCGCTCTTCTGTTACGTTCAGCTGCTTCCGTTTCTCGCGCTCTTCTGTTACGCTCAGCTGCTTCCGCTTCTCGCGCTCTTCTGTTACGCTCAGCTGCTTCCGCTTCTCGCGCTCTTCTGTTACGCTCAGCTGCTTCCGCCTCACGCGCCCTTCTGTTACGCTCAACCGCTTCCGCCTCACGTTCACGCCTTTCCGCCAGTTCATCTTGTGCTTTACGTTTAATCTCTTCCCTACGTGCCATCTCCTGAACTATTTTTTCTCGAGTCCATGGAGTTAACGTTACGTGCTGAACAAAAGTAGAGGTCTTCCCAGCTCCTCTTTGATCCAACGCTCCAGCAACACAGTCCATCATTCTTTCTTCTGCAATACTTTTAACTTCGTCAAATTTATCTTTAACCAGACCTTTTTTTCCGGAAATTTCAAAATCTTTTTTACCAAACTCACAAAGCGCTCCGCCGTTGCGATTACATAACGTAACGAAATTACCGAAAGGAATCATCCCTTCCACATACGCCACACTCGTACACGAAAGCACCAAAGCCAAAACTTTATTACTAACTCTTATTGTCATTTCATACTCCATTTTAACAATATCTAATAAAACAATCTCCATAAGTTAATACAAAAGAAGGCCGCTGTCAACACACAACAAATTCCACCAGTTAGAAGCAAATATATTTTTGTTTTTTATCAGACTTTACAAAAAAGCATACACTCCTTACAATTGATAAGTTGTTTTTTCTTTTTTGGATTCCTACGACTCTTCAAGCCTCTGAATGACGAGAGTTCCAACTTTTTTCGTCATCCAGAGTAGCATAGCGACGTAGGGAGCCAATTAGATAAACCACAACTTAATTTGATATAATTTCTTCAAAATTAGAATATTTACCGTGTGCTCGCAGGTTGTTTCTTATGACTAATCACCACGCGTTGCTTAAAAAGAGACCCTTGAGGTACAAGGTACAACTTCGGCTGCTTATGAGACTGCTGACTCAAGGAAGACTTCGGCTGCTTATGAGACTGCTGACTCAAGGAAGACTTCGGCTGCTTATGAGACTGCTGACTCAAGGAAGACTTCGACTGCTTATGAGACTGCTGATTCAAGGAAGACTTCGATTGCTTATGAGATGCCGGAGATGGAGTCAGAAGAAACTTAAGTTGCTTACTCGATGAAGACAAACGCAGTGGTAACTTACAATGCACACGATGTCTGATGGACGGACTCAAAGAATTAGAAGACGTAGATTCAACCTCAGCTTGAGACGAACCAAAAAACGGATAGGATGCAACTACAACTTGAGACGGAGTGTCAACAGGATATGCTCCATTGTTATAACCAGACAAAACTTGCGGATTCGAAAAATTAGAAGAAAACACGGCTGTATCAGCAGAAGAAGTCGTAACCACAACAGAAGACCGCGCAAGACATTGACTAGTAACTCCGCTGGACGAACAATTACCAGATGGACTCGATGAAGAAACAAACATTGGCAACTGATTCATAGCATCACAGGAAAAAGCACACAAAGAAACACAAAAGCTTATTGTAAGAGAAATTTTTCTCATATTTACCTCCAGAAAATAACAGACTAAAAAAAAGACTTAGGACATGGACTCAAAGAATCGCTACCAACGACAGAAGACACAGTTCCAGCAGAAGATGGTGTTTCAACAGGATATTCTCCTGATAACCAATTCGGTGATGAAGACTTGAGACTTGGACTCAAAGAACTATCATCATACACCTTGATAGGAGATATACTCCTAGGAAACATAGCTTCAACAGAAGATACACCTTTAGTAAGATCCACTGCCACAGCAGGGGACTCCGCAGGAAACTGACGTATAATCGCATTGGACTTAACATTAGGCGAACTTGGTAAAGAAACAAATATGCCATCCCACGGATCCATATTTGAAGAAGACGAAATTTGTGGACTCAAAGAATTTTTATCAAACACTTTGGCAGGAGATGTACCTCTAGGAAACACAACTCTAGTAGAGTCAATTGCTACAGAAGACGGCGCTATGGCAGGACATTTGGTCACATTAGGCAAGTTGCAGTTAGACGAACTTGGTAAAGAAACAAATACACCACCCCACGGATCCATAGCATCACAGGAAAAAGAACAGAATAAAGCGCAAGCGCTTATGGTCAGAGAAATTTTTCTCATATTTACCTCCAAAAAATAATAGACTAAAAAGAAAATTTCGTACGTGCGCTAAAGTATTATACTTTTTTGGGAAATGCAATAGGCTAATAAAGATTTTTTTTATTTTTTTAGATCGAACGCCATTTGGTACCATCTTTGGTATCTTCGATTTGAATGTTGTTATCCAGTAATCTTGCGCGAATTTCATCTGCTCGTTTGAAATCCTTTCGGGATTTTGCCTCTTGCCGTTCGGAAATCAATTGCTGGATTTCATTTTCATCCATTCCAGACAGATTACTTTTGAACCAGGAATTGCAGCTTTTCTGAAGTAGTCCCAGGACATCTGCTTCGCTTCGCAGGAGATCACACAACTCATTAATTTCGTTTTGATCAGAGCTTTTGTATATTCTATCGGCGATATCATGAAGATACTTTAGCGCAAGTGGAGTATTCAAATTCGCACAAAGTGCGTGCCGCACAGGCGTTAATGCTTCGCTACCTTCCGAATGGTATGCAGACTGTATCTGCAATGCCGAAGATGTATCGTTATTCTTCTGGATCCCTACGTCGCTACGCTCCTCTGGATGACGAGAAACATAAAAATCACCGTCATTCAGAGACTCGGAGGGCCGTAGGAATCCAGCGGTTGCACCACATGCGTTTTCTGGTTGTTGCAGCACATGCATCACTTCTGCTGATACAGCTTCAACGTTGCAATTACAGTCTGCATACTTTTTGGAAGATACAGAAGCAGAAAATGGATCCAACGTCACGTTTGCGTCACGCTGGAGAGCACCGTACAATCTGTTTAGAGATTGCAGAGATTGAGTAACTGCCTGATCTGTCCAGTTCAATGTCTTCTGATAATGGGCACTTAGCAGAACATATCGTATTACCTCTCCATCGTATTTTTTCAAAATATCGTCCAGAGAGATGATATTTCTCAGCGACTTGGACATCTTTTGATTATCCACCAGCAGCATTCCGTTATGAATCCAATATTTGGCCATAAGACATCCGAAGGCTCCGAAATTCTGCGCCAATTCGTTCTCGTGGTGCGGAAACATCAGATCCTGACCACCGCCGTGAATATCAAACTGTTCGCCCAGATATTTGTGACTCATGGCCGAGCATTCGATGTGCCATCCGGGGCGACCATCACCGTATTTGCTGCTCCAAGAAGGATCATTTGCTTCCGACGGTTTCCAGAGAACGAAATCCATAGGATCTTCTTTGTACGCTGCAATTTCTACGCGACTTCCAGCAATCATGTCATCAAGGCTTCTCTTGGAAAGCATCCCATATTGAGACAGTTTCTTTACTCGAAACAGCACGTGACCTTCTGCTTCATATGCGAATCCATTTTCTATTAATTTTTCTATGATCTCCAGCATTTCAGCAATGTGATTTGTAGCTCTCGGCTCATGAGTAACCGGCAACACATTGAGTAATTTTAAGTTTTTGTGAAACTCCTCGGTTACGGCAGTCGTTAATTCACCAATGGAGATATTTTCTGCTTTTGCTTTCTCATTGATTTTATCGTCTACATCTGTGATATTTCTAACATAAGTGACATTGTTATCATACAGACGCTTAAGCAAGCGATACATAACATCGAACACAATCAGAGGGCGAGCGTTTCCTATGTGTGGACTTGCATAAACCGTTGGACCACACAAGTATAAGCGAACGTTTTTTTCGTCAATTGGAGTGAAATCTTCCAGAGAATTGGATAGTGAATTATAAAGCTTCAGCTTCGCAACAGGTTTATTCATTTGAGAACTTCCATACTTTTTTCTATCCTGCGTTTTATGCGATCATATCCCATGAGATTTGTGATTTTTCTCAATTCCGGCCCGTGTTCTACTCCCGTAAGCACAATTCGAATGGGATGGAATAAATCCTTTCCTTTTTTCCCAGATACTTTTTTTAGATTCGCTATCCAATCGTCAAAGTCAAAAGGATCGGTGAGACAATCAAGCATTTGTGCCAACGTGACGGTGTCTGCGACACTCGCGCTAATGCTATCGCTGCCTTCTGAAACGTGTGCGAGATGTGACTGCAACGTTGGATCTGAATCAGCATGAGTAACGCACGTGGTGCAACCACCGTCATGCTGATAGAAAATATCATACCAAAAAACAGCATCTTGGATGGTATTGATGTTTCCCCGAATGGTATCCCAAAATTCTTCCGAAACATTAGATATATTCTCCAGTTTAAGCTGCCGAAGATCCTCTTTTACATCTTCAAATGATTTTTCACTCAGAACTTTTCTACTCAATTGCTTCAAATCATCCAGATAGAACTTTGACGAAGCAGGACTCATTTTCTCAAAACTAAATTTTTCAATTAGGGTATCGATAGTGTCATTTGGATCCAAATTATTGGATGTCCCCAGCGTTGCGAGAAAATTAAATATAGCTTCCGGCAGAATGCCATCTTTCCTCATATTGCATATGCTAAAAGATGAGCCAACTCTCTTGGATACTTCTTGACCATCCGGAGAAGACATCAGTGGAATATGGCCAAATTCAGGACTACCGCCGCAAATTGCCGTAAATATATCTATCTGGGTTGCGGTATTCGTCACATGATCGTCTCCGCGAATGATGTGAGTTATACCCATGTCTATGTCGTCTACCACGGATGCAAAAGTATAGACAAACGATCCGTCCGGTTTTATCAGAATTGGATCACTTACGCTATTCAGTGGAATGGAAATTTTTCCGTGCACCAGATCGTTCCATTCGACGGACTTCGTATCATCCAATTTAAAACGCCAATAGGGTTTTACTCCATTGCTTTCCAATTGTTTTTTTTGGTCATCACTCAGATGGAGAGACGCTCTATCATATACCGGCGGAATTCCACTCATGGCCTGCGCTTTTTTCTTCAGAGCAAGCTCTTCCTTTGTTTCGTAGCATGGATATACTCTTCCAATATTTTTCAGATGTTCCATGGTAGGAATATACCTGTTAATTCGCTCTGATTGTCTATAGAACTCGTCCCAAGTTATGCCAAGCCATGTGAGATCCTCCAGTATTAGCTTTTCCGATTCCAGAGTCGATCTTTCGACATCCGTATCGTCAATTCTCAGAACAAAAACGCCATTATTCTTTTTCGCGAAAAGATAATTTAAAACAGCAATTCTTATGTTGCCCGCATGGAGGTATCCGGTCGGGGATGGAGCAAATCTTACTTTTACTTTTTTCATCTTACATTCTCATCAACTGGTTTTTTTATTAATTTCTTCCACCAGCCATTTCTGCCTTTTTTTTGGCGCGGTTCCCCAAGTGCTTCTTTCATTTTCTCAGACTCTAGTTCGGTTTCTTTATAGAAATACGATCCCACAAACTGTGCCAACTCCCTTTGCTTTTCTGTAATTATCAGTCCGTATCCTTCTTTTATTAGACTACTGTCAATTACTGGAATGTTACCGGCCGTACTCAGTAGATTATCATTTGGACTGGTGGAGTGTCCAGACGTCACTTTTGCCGCTTCCGTTTTTTCCGTACTACTAGCTTCTTCTTTTTCCGCAGATGCATGCTTTGATCTGGAGTGGGATTTGTTTCTTCTTTGGGTGTTCTTGTTCTCTTTTTTCTTTTCAGTTTTTATCTCTGCAGTTTTCGCTTCGGCAGCCCCCCCTGGATTACCTTCGGCAGGCTTCTCGTTCGAAGCATCTTTTTTCTTTACGTTTACGCTGAATACTTTTTTCGGAGCATGTTCATTGTTTTTTGACGGTGAAGTCTCGCCAGAATCATTGGGTGCCGAAGTGGTGGCAGGGTGTGCAGGAGAACGTCTGTTGTTTCTACCTCTCCGATTTTTTATATTCATAACTGTTGATGGACTTGTTGCTGCATCCGTAGGCGCTTCTGGAGACTCTGTCGGTGTAGCAACTTCTATAGATACAACTTCTGCTGGTACAGCAGCTTCCAGAGGCGCCGCTTCAGCTGATGCAATTTCAGAGGAATCTGCTACAGCAGCGTCTTCGCTATGTTCTACCGCTCCATGAATTGTTCCACCGGTGGAATACCGTCTCTTGTGTGCATTTCCTTGTGATGGCGATTTTTCAGCGGTAGAAGCACTGCCGACTTCGTCGGTACCGGAGGAGACTGTTTTTACAACCTGAGCGATCTTGAAATCAGTTGCCGCAATACTGGAATCTATGTTGAAATTAATCTTCAGGCCTCTACTTTCAATACTGGCTATGAATGCTCTCTTGTTGTTGAGCAGATACAGAGCGACGTCAGTTGAAAGTGTTACGGTTACTTCACTCAAATCCATTGCAGAACACGCTTCTTCTATTTTTCTCAATATCTGAAGGGCGATGGATTCATCTGACCATATGACTCCACTTCCGTTGCAGTGTGGACAGGTTATCATATTTGCTTCCGCAATACTGGAACGCATACGCTGTCGAGAAAATTCCAGCAGACCAAAGTTACTTATTACTCCGACTTGAATTTTCGCTTTATCTTCCCGAAGAGATTCTCGCAGAAGTCGTTCCACTTGAGAATTATTGCGCTTTTCTTCCATATCAATGAAGTCGACCACTATTAACCCGGCCAAATCCCGAAGACGACATTGCCTTGCCACTTCCACAGCGGCTTCTAGATTGGTCTTGAGAGCTGTGCCAGCAACATTTCGCTCGCGGGTGGATTTGCCGGAGTTAACGTCTATGGAAATCAAAGCTTCCGTAGTGTTTATCACCAGATACCCGCCGGACGGAAGATCAACACGCGTGGAATAAATCTGATTGATCTGATCGTTTATATTATATTTGCTGAATATTGGAACCTTGGGGTCCTTATATTGTATGATTTTCTTTGAATGACTCGGCATAAGTTTCTTGACGAAGTTTTTTGCGATTTTATAGCCCTCTTCCCCCTCGATTATTATGGATTCTATATCCCGCGAATAGAGATCACGGATAGCTCTTTTTATGATGCTAGCCTCCTCGTATATCAGACATGGAGCCGTCGACTTCAGTGTTATATCGCGAATTTCATCCCATAATTTTTTAAGATAATCAAAATCCTTTTTTATTTCCGTTTTGGATCGCCCGATTCCAGCGGTGCGAACTACAGTGCTTCCATTTTCTATGTGCAAATCAGAAACTATAGACTTCAACTTTTCCCTATCGGAAGGATTTGATACTTTTCGAGAAACGCCGCTTCCTTTGGACATGTTCGGCATTAGTACGCAATATCTTCCGGCGAGAGAAATATATGTGGTAAGCGTAGCTCCCTTGTTTCCGCGCTCTTCCTTAGTAACCTGTACAAGCATTATC
>BNWE01000036.1 GCA_025998595.1 Alphaproteobacteria bacterium
TTTCTCTTTTGCTGTCACTTCTAGCCTCCGATAGTAAAACGTATTAATTCTACCTCTTTCTAGCAAAATTGTTTAACCCTCTCTTCTCATATCTAAAATATTTAAAAAATTTTATGAAACGCCCGTGTTCAGATCAAGCTTCTGCAAAAATTCCTGAAGCGCTGGAATCTCGCTCTCTTTTTCGCTTTCAAGTTGCACATGAGCTAGAACTCTTTTGGTCACTGCTGAAAAAGCACTGAGAATTCTTGATTCACATTAACCATGTTCATTAATAGGTTTTTGCCACTTTTTGACAATGGAGTTTGAGATGCTGCAGGGCGCAAAAATTTAAATGTGAACATGGTTATTGGTCTTGCGTTCTTGAGTCGCTTCCGCACAAAACCTTGCCATCAAAGCAGATGTGCTCTATCTCCTGCTGATATTCTGATGTTTCAGAAAAATATTTCCTAAAAACTTGCTCCATTTCTGAAAAATCAATGCGCGTAAGTATCTTCCAGACACCCGATATCGTGGGAAATCTTCGCCATTTGAGCCCAAAAATCTCCTTTAAGTCTTTGAAATTACACTCAATGAAGCGTTGTACCTCGCTATACGTCTTTGCGTTGCACGCTATCGCAAAAATTGAAAATAAAATAATCTGCCATAGCTGATACTCTTTCCCGTTATACTTGCGCTCATCTTTTATCTCTTTTAACGCGTCTATGATTTTCATCTCTACTCCAAATATTAAAACTTTATTAATATTCGGAGATTTTATCTCAAAAATCAATAGGCACCTCTAGGAAAAAACCATGCTATGGAATCAGTTACTCCTACGACTTTTAAAACATCCGGAATAATTTGATCGGCAACTGCTATGATTTGCTCTTCTGTCCTCAAATTCGCGATGTTATTCTGCAACAACCATGCGGTTACGCAACCATCTATTCTTTGTCTCTCTTCTTGCGCAGGATCCATTGCGACAACAATGTTATTGCAGCTCATTTCACCGCACAAAGCTGTGAGACATATTGTTAATAATAAACGCTTCATTTGCACACATTTTAATAAAAATTACGATCAATATGTCCTAAAATAGTTAAGAAAAGGTTAAAAAGCAAACGAAAAATGAAAATTTTTATGATTTTTGGCGATTTTTTCAAAAAATTTAAGTTTCTTTAGGTTTTTAGAAGAAATATGGTTTGCGTCTGGATTTGTTAACTAAAAGTTAATTGACTCTGGATATACTTGTTGATAGCATTATCTGTCCTCGTGTTGGTGCGTTTGTGATGCTTGGTGTTTTGTTAGGAGGATGCCGTGTTGAATCTATTTAAAAAACAGTCGTGTTTTCTAGGAGTTTTCTTTGTTTTACTGCTGACGGTTAGCGGATGCGATCAAAAGAAACAGACAGCTCCGCAGATGCCTCCACCAAAAGTTGGAGCGTCCAGAGTGGTAAAGAAGAATGTACCACTTATTATAGAAGCTCCTGCTAAAATTACAGGCTCTCTCGAAATACAAGTTAGAGCTCAAGTGGGCGGAATTCTCAAGGCAAGGCTGTTCAGCGAAGGACAATATATAAAGCAGGGCGAAAAGCTTTTTGAGATAGATCCCGAGTCCTATAAGGCAGCTCTGAGTAAGGCGCAGGGAAATCTGGCTCAGGCAGAGTCTGATTTAAAGAGAACAACCCGTGATTACGATCGTATGTACAAATTACATATTTCAAAGGCAATCAGTCAGAAGGAATACGACGATTCTCTGTCTGCAAAGGAGAGAGCCGAGGCAACCTTTAAGGCGGCGGAAGGAGCAGCGAAAGAAGCGGAAATTAATCTGGGATATACGGAAGTTAAAGCTCCAATTACCGGAATTGTTGGTAAAGAAGCCCAATGTGTTGGAAGTTTGATTTCTCCGGCTGGCGAATCTAGTCTATTGACGACGATGGTGCAGATTAAACCTCTGTATGCTATCTTTTCAGTTTCCGGATCGGTTTTGAGGAAAATGGCTCAAAATCACGTTGCCGGCAAAATCAAGTTGCTGCGGGAAAGCGACTACAAAGTCGAAGTTATTATGTCCGATGGAATGAAGTATCCTGAGGACGGAAAAATAATATTTATCGATAGTGCAGAAGATAATCTAACGTCCAGTGTATCCATAAAAGCTGAAATACCGGGCGATGGTAGTCAGAAGTATCTAATGCCGGGGCAATTCGTTCGCGTAAGGATCGTTGGGGCTGAGTACAAGAATGCTATTGTTGTGCCTTCGTCTTCGCTTATTTCCACACAAATGGGATACGTGGTTTATGTGGTGAAGGAAGATAAGTCCGTTGAGGTTCGTCCGATAAAGGCCGAGATAATTGGAAACGAAGCCATCGTGGATTCTGGAGTTTCTGAAGGAGAGGTGATTGTTTCCGAGGGAATCGTGAAGGTACGTCCCGGAAATCCAGTAGACGCCGTAATAACGGGAGAGGCTGTCGTGCAAGAGGATGCTGCAAAATAACCAGCGAAAGGAGCACTTATGTTTTGTCGTTTTTTTATAGATAGGCCGATTTTTGCTACGGTTGTTTCGCTTATAATTACGCTTGCGGGAATTATATCGATTGCCAATCTTCCGGTGGAGCAGTATCCGGATCTAGCTCCTCCCACAATAATTGTTGAAGCAAGTTATCCAGGAGCAAGTCCGGAGGTCATATCCGAGACAGTTTTGGCGCCGCTGGAGCAAAAAATAAACGGTGTCGAAGACATGATATATATGAGTTCTTCGGCTTCAAGTAATGGCAGAGCGTCGATTTCTGTATTTTTCAAGGTTGGAGCAGATCCTGATCGTGCCATGATTAACGTGAACAATCGCGTGCAGATGGTTACGGCAACGCTTCCGGAGGATGTCCGCAGGTTTGGAGTGACTGTAAGCAAGAAATCTTCATCCATGCTAGAAGTGATGTGTATCTATTCCAGCGATAGTCGCTACGACTCAACATATATTGGGAACTACGCAATTTTGAACATTGTGGATCATCTCAAGAGACTGGAGGGAGTAGGGGACGTTATGGTCATGGGCACCAACGACTATTCCATAAGAGTCTGGCTAAAACCGGATAAGATGGCCAAGATGGGACTGACCACCAACGACATAGTTGCAGCCATATCTACCCAAAATATGCAGCGTTCGGCCGGAGCCATTGGGAAAAGTCCCACGAACGTCAAGGTGGAGCGCAGCTACATCATCACAACAAATGGTCGATTTTCTGATGCAAAACAATTTGAGAATATCATTCTGCGCGCCAATCCGGATGGAACGTCTCTGCGGCTAAGTGATATTGCTGATGTGGAGTTGGCGGCCGCTTCCTACGACATAATCGCCAAGAGCGTTGGACGTGATACTGCTCCAATGATTATCTCGCTGTCTCCAGGAGCAAATGCACTGGCAACTGCCGACAGAGTGAACGATAAAATGCAAGAATTGTCCAAGAGCTTTCCGGATGGAATCGGTTGCAAAGTCGTTTTCGATACAACGGGATTTGTGAAGAATTCCGTAAAAGAAGTTGTAAAAACGCTGCTGGAGGCAATTGCCCTCGTCTTCCTGGTGGTTCTAGTTTTTTTAAAGAATTTTCGAGCTACGATTATCCCATGTCTTGCGGTTCCGGTATCGATCATAGGAACGTTTGCCGGCATGCTGATGCTTGGATTTTCCATAAACACGCTGACTTTGTTTGGGCTCGTCCTGGCCATAGGCATGGTTGTTGATGACGCGATCGTGGTGGTGGAAAACGTCGAACGTCTCATGACAAAGGAAAAACTATCGGTTCGAGATGCTACAATTAAGGCAATGGACGAAGTTGCCGGAGCTCTTGTGGCCATTGTGCTGGTGTTGTGTGCGGTGTTCATTCCGGTGGCATTCATGGGAGGACTGACCGGGGTGATGTACAAGCAATTCGCCATAACCATAGCACTTTCAGTTGTTATATCAGGCATATGCGCTCTGACACTGACTCCGGCTTTATGCGTTGTATTCCTACAAGGGCACGATAGCACAGCGGTTGCTTCCAAAAAATTCTTTCAATGGTTCGATCAATTTTTTGAAAAACTAACCAATGGATACCTGAAATTCGTTGATTTTTTCATAAAACATAAGTTTGTATCTTTCAGTTGTATATTTGCGACTCTGTTTGCTATAGGCGCCCTATTAAAAATTCTTCCTGGTTCTCTGGTGCCGGACGAAGATCCAGGAGTTGTCTTAGCTGCTGCTACAATGGATCCTGGAGCATCCATTGACAGATCGCAGAATGTTATATTGAAAGTTGCGGATGCAATAACAAAAGATCCTTCCGTTTCTGATTCTTCCACGGTTGCCGGCTATAACATGGAGGGAAATACGGTTTCCACCAATGCTGCGGTAATGTTTATAAAATTGAAAGATTGGAGTGAGAGAACAGCTCCAGGGACGTCTTCTCAGGACATTGTGAAGAAAATATTTGGAATTGGCATGGAAATTACGGATGGTAGAGTGGTTGCCTTTGTTCCTCCTCCAATTATGGGTATGAGCATGACCGGTGGATTCGAGGCATATGTGCAGAAAATCGGTGACACCAACAGCAAGGCGCTGGAGGATAAAGTTAAGGAGTTGATTGCTGAAGCCTCCAAAAGGCCGGAGTTATCAGGTCTTAGAACAACATTTAACGCTAGTTCGCCGCAGTTTAATCTGGAGGTAGATGATCTAAAGGCAATGTCGCTGGATGTTCCAATAAATGAAATCTACGATACGATGGCGGCCACTTTTGGCGCCAAATATGTGAACGATTTCTCGAAATTTGGGCGTGGATTTAAGGTGATGATGCAGTCCAAGGGCGATTATCGCTCATATCCGGAACAAATAAAGGAAATTTATGTGCGTTCGAAAAAAGGAGCAATGATTCCAATCAGTTCTTTTGTGACGCTTACTCCTGCTGTTGGACCAGATGTTGTCGAGAGATTTAACGTATTTACTGCCGCAAAAATTATGGGGAATCCAGCTCCTGGATATACTTCTGGACAGGCGATTGCCGCCATGGAGGACGTTAGCTCTAAAGTACTAGGGGACGAATACACCATATCCTGGACTGGCTCCGCTTATCAGGAGAAACTTGCCGGAGGAAGCTTTGTAAACGCCATGCTTCTCGGTTTATTGGTCGTATTTTTGATATTGGCAGCTCAGTATGAGCGCTGGTCGCTTCCTTTGGTGATAATTTTAGCAGTTCCGTTTGGAATATTGGGAGCGGCATTGACCGTCTTCCTGATGGGATACAGTAACGACATATATTTCCAGATTGCGCTCATTACGTTGGTTGGATTGTCCGCCAAAAATGCCGTTCTTATTGTGGAATTCGCAGTTATGTTCCGGGAGGCCGGAGAGTCCATTGTCGATTCCGCTCTAAAGGCTGCGGCAACACGATTTAGACCGATTATCATGACGTCGCTTGCGTTTATTTTTGGATGCTTGCCGCTTATGTATAGCTCCGGAGCCGGATGCGCCAGTAGAAATTCTCTGGGGACTGGCGTTGTAGGAGGAATGATTGGAGCAACGATCTTGGCTCCTCTGTTCATTCCACTGATGTTTGTTTTGGTTACTTCTATAAGTGAAAAGTTGAGGGGAGAAAAACATGCGTGAACTAACTGGATTATTGATACTACTTCTTGCTGGTTGTGAGGTTGGTCCGGATTATGAGGCTCCGAAGCTGGATTTGCCACCGACGGATAAAAAATCAAATCAAATGGCTGTGGACGTTCAAAAATTTATGTCCCAGAAGTGGTGGACGGTCTTCAACGATGTTTCGCTGGATAAATTGGAGAAAATGGCCATCGCACGCAATGCCAGTATTAAGCAGGCTATCGAGAGCATTAACGAGGCGAGGGCGTTAGCGGGCGTTTCTGAGGCTGAGTTCCTGCCAACCATAGGAATGAAGGGAACGGTAGATAAAGTTCATCCTTCCCATAAAACTGCAGCAGGTGCAAAAGTGGATACTCTTGATTATCTCGGATCAGCCAGCGTTTCCTATGAAGTCGATTTTTTCGGAAAATACCAAAGAGCGAACGAAGCCGCCAGAGCGAATTTACTGTCCTCCAGAGCTGCCAAGGAAGTGGTGATGCTAACAGTAACTGCGGATGTAGCGAAGTCGTATTTTAACATAAGAGCGCTGGATGCGAAATTGGCCATTGCCCGGAGAACGCTTCAAGCTCGCGAAGAGAGCTATCAGGTGTACAAAAGCAGATTTAGCAACGGCTATTGTACGGAATTGGACTATCTCCGCCTAGAGGCCGAAGTGGCGTCTGTAAAGACAATTGTTCTTGGTTTGGAAAGCGATTTGGAAAAGGCAGAACTAGCTCTTAGCATCCTGATCGGTAATTCCCCAAGAGAATTTATGTCCAAGAAAATAACCCGGGGTTCATCTCTGGAAAAATTGAGAATTCCCTCCGATGTTCCTAACGGAATTCCGTCGGATCTGATTGCTCGTAGACCAGACATAGTGCAGGCGGAAGGGAAATTGATTGCGGCCAATGCGCATATCGGTGAAGCAATGGCGGCTCATTTTCCTTCTATTTCGCTGACAACGGCCTTTGGTTTTGAGAGCAAATCCCTCACAAGTTTGTTCAGTGATAATTCCGACATGTTTAAATTAGGTGGTGCTATTTCTCTGCCGATATTCAGCGGTGGAAAAATTGCGGCTCTGCAAGAGGTGGCCGAAATTCGCTACAGAAAAGCGCTTCTGGAATACACTGGAGCTGTGAAGATTGCCTTTCGAGAGGTGTTGGATTCGTTGGTATCCAGAAGGCAAAACGGTGAGATTGTAGTATCCAGAACCAGACAGGTTAACGCATTGAAAAAGAGCTATTCCATAGCGTTAGCTCAGAAAGAATCTGGTCTGGTTAGCCTATTGGAATTGCTTGACGTCGAGAGAAACCTATTGTCGGCGGAAATGGAGCTGGTGGGAGCTCTTCAGAGTAATTTGAATGCCGTAGTGGATCTATGTAAAGCACTCGGAGGCGGGTGGACAAAGGATGCGCTAAAATTAAATTCTAAAAATAGTTAATATCGTCAGCATCTTGTGCTACAGTGGGTTGAGTGTGCTATGGAGTGTTGAACGTGCAAACAGAAAAAGAATTCGACTTGCTGCCTCCATGCAACGATTTTGTATTCAAAAATGTGTTCGGGAAGGCATCGCACAAACGCGCATTAATTAGTTTGCTTAACGCTATTCTCGATGGTAATCCCGTAATTCGAGATATAACGATTGAAAATTCGGAAATACCTAGGGATTTCTCTAGGGGGAGGTCTATACATTTGGATATCAGCGCAACCTCTGATGATTCAACAAAATTGAACATCGAGATGCAGTGTTTCGACGCTGGACGCATTATAAATCGCTCGGCTTTTCATCGGGCAAGAAGAATGTCTGCAAAGCTAAAGAAGAGCGAAGAATTCGACGCATTACCAAATATGATTTCCATTTGGCTTGCAAATTATGACGAGACAAAGCGTAATTATCATACACATGAAGCGTTATATATGTTCAAGAAAACGCCTTTTGATCCGGCAGAAATCGCCACCGATAAGTTTCGAACATTTATAATTGAGCTCCCAAAAGTCGATATAAAACAAACCAGCATTGCGGACATGTTCAAAGTGTGGGTGTATTTTTTGCGGAATCCTGAAAAAATTCCAGCCGAGTTTTTAACAATACCAGAAGTGGAGGAAGCCATGAATGAATTAAGGTATGTTAGCCAAGATTCGAAAGTACGACGGAAATATGAGGAGTATCTCAAATGGCAGAACGACGAAATCAACGCTCGTTCCCATGCCAGAAATGAAGGCATTGCGATCGGTGAAGAAAGAGGCTTGACGAAAGGCATGATGGAAGGTAGAAAAGAAGGTAGAATGGAAGGCAAGAGAGAGACTGCATTAACAATGTTGTCTGACGATATGTCCATAGCGTCCATTAGTAAGTACACCGGTCTTTCTTTGTCGGAAATCGAATCTCTAAAACAATAGCTTATGCTCTTTCATAGTTTGTTTGGTGCCTTTTAGGGTGATTAAAAATGTTTGATTTTATCGCAGTAGTGTTATGCATACTGATTTCAGTTGTCATCGGATTGCGAGCTTCTCGAGGCATAGAAACATGTCGAGATTTTGTTCTTACAGACAGAAAGTTTACAACGTTTACAATTGTTTCGACCATGTATCCCCTGATGGTTGGAAGCTCTAGCCTGTTGAATGTAACTGACGAATTTTGTAGAATAGGCGTTATTTCCTTGATTGGTTACGCTGGTTTTGTTGCTCAGGCAGCTCTGTTTCTTTTTATATCGAAGAGAATACGAAACTATACTCAGGCTATGTTTCCCGGTGATATCATAAGAGATGTATATGGAAAAAGAGGGCAAAAAATATTTGGAATATGCGCTTGTTTTTTGGCGTTTGGAAATGTTTTTTTTTCATTTGCGACCATAAATTACATTTTCCCCACCTTCTTCAAGGTAGATCACTCAATATTGTATGTTTTTATGATATGTCTTGTCGTAACATCCTATTGCACTTTGGGAGGCGTAAAAGCCATTACATTGACAGATGTATTTTATCTTTTGGTTTTCGTCGTTGCTTTTCCCATAATTGCTAGTATTGTGTTGAACAAATCCGGAGGTCTGATGAATGTCGTTGACCATATACCTCCGGGACATCTGTGTATTTTCGATCATCATAAGTTTTGGAAGTATATTGCACTTTTTTTCTGGTGTGCTATTCCCAGTGATGTTGGAGTCATGCATAGAATTATGCTAGCAAAAAGCGTTGAACAAGCAAATCAAGCGCTCAAAATAAGTGCAGTGTTGTATTTTCCACTTGCAGCTTTGGTGGCGATATTTGGATTTTGCTCATTGACTGTGTTTGGAAATGTTTCCAAAGACGCTTTTTCGCAGCTTCTTGGAGCGATATTACCTTGTGGTTTCAATGGATTGGTGGCGGTAGGATTTGTTACAGTTTTTATGTCTGTATTTGCGACTAATCTTAATTTTCTTGCCATATCATTTACTAGAGATATCATAAAGCCATTTTTAAATACACCGATATCAGATAAAAATGAATTGTTAGCCATGAGAGTAATGACAGTTGTTTTTATGGCGGTAATTTGGCTTGCTTATCTGGTTTTTGATAATCCTCTAAATGCAATTGATTGTGAAGTGAATACAACAGTTTATTTCGATAATGTTTTTACAACGATTGTTTTCCCTTCCATGATCATGCTACTGATTGGTATCTCATATTCTCAAAAAGCATTTTTGTCTGGCGTGGTGGTATCAATTACTGCGTTGTTGTCGATTCTAGTATCAGGGAATGAGGATACGTTGACGTACCTTACGTGGCCCATAATCGTGCTGAATATTGGGATAATGTACGTCGTGAACAAATGCAAAGTATAGTAATGTGTAATTTTTTCTTTAGGATAATTTGGTATGTTTGATTTTATCGCAGTAGCGTTATGCATAATGATTTCAGTTGTCATCGGATTACGGGCTTCTCGAGGTATAGAAACGTGTCGAGATTTTGTGCTTACAGACAGAAAGTTTACAACGTTTACAATGGTTGCTGCGATATTCCCACTAGCGGTTGGAAGTTCTGAGCTGTTGAATGGGATTGACCAGGTTTGTCAAACGGGTTTTGTCCTTTTAATTCCTGCTATTGGCTTTGTTCTCCAGGCGGCTTTGTATTTTTTTATCTCGAAGAAAATACGAAATTATACTCATGCTGTATTTCCTGGTGATATCATGAGAGATGGGTATGGAAAAAGAGGACAGAAAATATTCGGGATATGCACATGTATTAGGGCTTTTGGAGATACATTGCTGCAATTTATAGCTATGACTTATATCTGCACTACTTTCTTTAAGGTGGATCATCCAGCATTGTGCGTTTTTGTGATATGTTTGGCTGCGACATCATATTGTGCTTTTGGAGGCGTAAAAGCCATTACGTTAACGGACATATTCCAACTTTTGGTCTTCGCAATTGCTTTTCCTATAATTGCCAGTATTGTATTACACAAATCCGGAGGTCTGATGAATATCATGAATCACATACCATCAGAACATTTGCGTATATTTGATCACCCTAACTTTTGGTATTGTACGATGGCTTTTCTCTGGTTTGCCATCCCAAGTGATGTCATAGTCATGCATAGAATTATGATAGCTAAAAATGTTGAGCAGGCAAATCAGGCGCTTAGAATAACAATGCTATTGTATTTTTCAGTTTTAATTCTGATGGTACTGTTAGGATTTTGCTCATTGACATTGGGAAATACTTCTTCAGGAGCCTTTTCACATATGTTTGATACGACGTTGCCCTATGGTTTCAAAGGATTGGCTGCGGCAGGATTAATTGCCGTTTCCATGTCTGCATTTGCAACCAATCTTAATCTTCTGGCCATATCATTTACTCGAGATATTATGACCCCATTTTTAAAGGCGTCGATGTCAGATAAAGATGAGTTGTTAACTATGAGAATTATGACAGTTGCTTTTTCCGTAATAGTTTGTCTTGTCGCTTGTGGTATTAATATCGCCGACCCAACCGTCTATTTCGACAATGTTTTTACAATGATCGTCTTCCCCTCCATGGTTATGCTATTAATGGGATTTTCGTACTCCAGAAAGGCGTTTTTGTCTGGGGTGTTTGCATCCGCCGCAATACTATTGTTGATTATAGTATTTGGGAATGGGGATGCACAGACGTATTTAGTGTTGCCTATAATCATGCTTAATATTGGGATAATGTACGCCGTTAACAAATGCAAATTCGCAAAAAAAACAAAAAAATGAACCTTATCAACGCCAGATGAGATATTCCTACATAACGCCTCGTCCACAACACTATAAACAGGATGTGGATAAAGAGAGTTGCTGTCTTTAAAAAAAATCAATGAGGAGCTGAAAAAGAAGCCTTATGACGCGATCTTGTTTTCTGACGAAGCAAGATTTGGCACACGCACGAAAATTGGACACGGATGGTTTAAGAAGGGAGTGAGAACACTGGGAAAGGTCAATATTGGTTACAAAGCATTTTATGTATACACTGCAATTGATGCGAAAACGGGCTCAAATTTCAGCACGGGATTTCCTCATGTCGATACGGCAACCATGAATATATTTCTGCAAGAGTTTTCCAAAATATACGAAGGCTTGACAATTGCACTCATCATAGATGGTGCCGGCTGGCATAAGTCAGATGATTTGGAAATTCCGGAAAACATAGACATTTTTAACTGCCACCATACTCGCTAGAGTTGAATCCTGTAGAGCGTTTTTGGGAATATGTTAAGAAAAATATCCTGCATAACAGACTGTTCGAGACTTTAGAGGAAATAGAAGAGGCTCTGCAAGCATTCATAGATTCTTTGCAGGATTCAGTAATTGCCCAATTGTGTAAAAATAACTATTTGGATATTTAACGATGAGAACTGGTATTAATGAGAAGCAGAAAGGCTTTGGCTGGGAAAA
Organism: Alphaproteobacteria bacterium; assembly: GCA_025998595.1. The sequence goes on from BNWE01000036.1 coordinate 11,493, forward strand.
ATGGAGTAGGAGTTGGTTATACGCGATATGTGGGCTGTTCTCAGACTACAAGATCAAGTACCACGGTTATTTAATAAAATTTTAGAAAAATATTTAGTTGATATTTCAGGCAACTCACTTGATATATTATAAGACTCAAAGCTCGTTGTGGTGTAGAAAACACCACAATTGATCGTTTTTTATGCTACTTTTTGGTGCATTTTTATGTGCTACAAACCAACAGTGTGAGGCATTAACGCTTGAAATCGCTCAAATATCAAATAAACATATCTCTAAAATTTTATGAAACAATAGTGATTGACACTCGTCTGTAAATAGGTCTATAATATTGCATCTTCCTGGAGGGGTGGCCGAGTGGTCAATGGCAGCAGACTGTAAATCTGCCGACGAAAGTCTACGTAAGTTCAAATCTTACCCCCTCCACCAACCTGAAATTTCAGGGAAAATTGAACATGGGCGGTGTCCACATAAAATAAAAATTCCAAAATCTGTCCCCATTTTTTTATTTGTTTTAGCCTGCATTTATTTGTCCACAGAAGCGATGTAGCGAAAGCAGGTTTAATTTTAATAAACCTGCCTGTATGTAAAGGTTCAAACAGATATGAGACGGCTCAAAAACCAAGCGACTATCTTAACACCCCCGGAGTTTTTTGCTGCACGATTATTTGATGAAAAAAGCAGCAAAAATTCAAATTTGCGATACGTTTCCACGCCAAAAAACGCGGTTTGATGCATTATTTTTTAAAAGACGACAAGACAATCTGCCTATTTTTCTAAAAATAGCCTCTATTTTGGCGTTGCCAAAAACTCAGGGGGTGGTAAGAGCGACTATATAGTCGTCCCTGAAGAAAGGCTAAGGAAGCCTTTATCATGCGACTATTTTTAGGACTTGCAGTAAAGAAAGAGAATGTTAGACAGTGTCCAGCGTTTCAGTGACACAGCAACAAGCAGAAATGAGC
>BNWE01000037.1 GCA_025998595.1 Alphaproteobacteria bacterium
GAACGATAATTTAGGAACAGAGTTCAACGGATTTCTCGAAAAAATTTGCACAAATATTCTGAGTCACACAAAAGGGATTATCTACATTTTCATGTCGATCTCCGAAATTGGAAACCTAAAAAGGGAAATTGAAAATAAACTTAATGATCGACCACGGAAAGTGTTAAACTTCAAAACACCTCGAGAGGTCTTTGTGGCAAATCGGATTGTTTCGCCACTTGATGCACTTCGTTTCTGAATGGGCGAATCACTCACAGTTGCCGTCACAAGATTGCAGCCAAGCAGATATAGATCATCGTCGGTGAATAGATCCTCCTCCAGCGAAAAAGTATCGCAGGTAATTCCAAATTTTTGGCCGTTGATTTCGATAATTTGCGCATCGGATTTAAATAAATCTTTTACGTCTTTAAATAGAGAAGCAATCAATTCGTATTCTTTCATTTTATTAGCTCCAGCGCTTTTTGCAGGCATTCGATTTTTATGGGAGTGTATTTGTATGAATCGCCATCGTATTCTATCTGTTGAGATGGCGTTGTTTTTATTTCGATCATTCTGCATTTTTTTACATATGCGTTCGGTGGAATTTTTCCTTTGTATGCGTTTAGAAATGTTCCCAGAGATATTTTTTTGATAACGATAACATGGAGCGTTCCATCGTCGCTTTTGGAATCAAGATCGAAATGCAATCCGGACGCCAGGAAATTGTTTTTCATAACTGCGATGTGTTTTACTTCATCGAAATTTACAATTTTACCATCGATGATGACTTCAGCGCGAAATGGCTTCGACCTCACAATGGATATCAGCGCAGCCAAACATGTGCCGAGAAAATCTCCAAAATATTTTCTTATTTTATTCGAGATATTCGCGATTGTTGCACCAATTCCAATGTTACAGCTGGAAGCGAAATAACAGATTTCTCCACTGTCGTCATATGATAATTTCGCTATATCTATGGGAACAGATCTATTGGCCAACAGCACCAATATGGATTTTTCCGGCTCCGTTGGAATAGCGTGAAATTTGCAGAAATCCGGACTCGTGCCGGAATAGAGTACTCCTAATTTCTTCTTCATTGGAGATTTCATTATTCCGTTTATTACTAAATTTATCGTTCCATCGCCGCCAACGGCAACGGCCACATCATTTTCGTCAGTAATTACCGCATCCAATAAATATTCGGCACTTTTGCTAACGATTTCTTGCATACCTCTGTTGAGAAAAAACTTCCAGTTATCTTTTCCGCGATAATTTCTAGAACTGGGATTCAAAACCAACGTGACTGCCAACGTGACTGCCAACGTGACTGCCAACGTGACTGCCAACGTGACTGCCAACGTGACTGCCAACGTGACGTTGGATCCATCAATGCTATCGCGAGCTTCACAACCGTATGCGAGATGTGCTTGCAATAAATGAGGTGTGTCATTATTTTCTGTCATCGTCTGTTCCAAAATAAACGCGTGTGGTGCAACCACCTTCAGCGTATACAAGCTTTATCTCCATGCTGCAACAAACTCACAAAAAATCACCGGGTCCAGCGTCACGCTGGGCCTCATATATCAAACTTTTGCATGTGTGCGACCGCGAAGGAGACATGTATGAATTATTCGAAAAAGCGTCCAGTACAGGGCAACTGTTTTTGATCCGAGTTGCCCAAAATCGACTGACTACCGACAACAAGAAAATTATTGACGAAATAAAAAGCAGAAGGCCTCAGGGATTTATGAAAGTCAGTGTTCCTAGAAATTCCAGAACAAATACCAAAGCAAGAGAGGCAATCCTTGAAGTAAACTATCACAGCTTTGAGTTGAAAAAGCCGAGAACACTAGAGCACAACCGCAAGTTGCAAGAGGCGCTGACTGTGAACGTGGTTTACGTAAGAGAAAAATCGGCAGATTTGTCAATTGAACCCATAGAATGGATACTAGCCACGAACGATCCAGTGAACTCCATCGATGACGCTCGAGAAAAAATAGAGAACTATGTGCAACGCTGGAAAATCGAGCGTTTTCACTATGTTCTAAAAAGCGGATGCGCGGTGGAAAAAATTCAAGAACGTGAAGCGAGCAAAATTGTCGCGCTTTTGCTAATGTATTCAATTATTTCGTTTTTTTATCATGAATTTGACTTATATGACAAGAATAAATCCAGATGTTTCGTGCTCAATTTTGTTCGATGAAGATGAATGGAAAGTACTGTATTGCGCTGGAAATAGAACAAAAATTCCTCCAAATGAGCCGTATTCTATAAAAGATGCTGTAACTTATTTGGGACATCTCGGCGCTTCCAAAAGAGCTCCAAGCGACGAACCGCCTGGCCTTAAAACAATTTGGATCGGGTTATCTAACCTGCATCTGCTCCTCTCTTACAGGGAGATCTTATGTGTATAACATTTGCTGGGTCAAGTTTAGTCTCTGACGTTCTTTCGACTCTAAGCTTTCTTTCCATACCTGCTCAAATGTCGGCAATAACACCTCAAATTCCTCTCTACTCAGACCCGTTAGAGACTTCATTAGGCGATCATTATTCAATACACTTTCAAAATTTAACATCTCGTCAACCCATGCACCAAACAATACATATCTTAACTCTTTTTTAGTTGTTTGTGAACAGGGTTAATGAAGAAGGAGGCGAAGCCAGTAGAGGATCCAACGTCATGTTGGCGCACGGTCGTTTCATAAAATTTTAGATATACATCTAGTTGAGATTTGAGCAATTTTAAGCTTTGGTGTCTCATGCTGTGGGCTCGCATGACATAAAAATGCACAAAAAAGTGGCAGAAAAAACGATCAAGCGCTATGTTTTTTACGATTTAATGCACTTTGAGTCCTATGATAGATCAAGTGAACTGCTTGAAATATCAACAAAAAGAATTATTTAAAATTTTATGAAACGGCCGTGATGTTGGCGGCCAGATCAACTCCGGAAAGTATGCATGATTCTGGATCAAAAAGCGTGTTATAGTGGGGCTACTTTGAGCGAGTAACAAGAAAATGCTAGTATTTTCGACAACCAAACTCTTTCTCCTGTTACTGCACAAAAGCAGCTCCACTATAGAAGCGAGAGTTTTTTGAAGATTTTTCGGCTTACTTTCAGTTCAATATTCCTGGACTTTAAAGCTATATAATCATAATGTAGAACTCTATTTTATAGTTTGTGAGTTAAGATGAAAGGCAAATACAGCATACCGCTTCTTTTCTATAGATCATGGGCAAATCTTGAGGGTATATCTTCTATAGATGACCTACTAGATTGGATTAATTTTCTTAATAAAATATCTTCCGTTGATATTAGAAAAATTACCCTTTCGGATTCTTGTTTTTGGTTTTTTGACAAATATAGCGGCCAAATCATCAATAAAAACAAAGGCTTCTTCAGGATATCAGGTCTAAAATATGAAAAAGCAAATGGAGAATGCATTGGACAGCCAATTATAATTCAGGATGAAATTGGGTATTTGGGTATTTTATGCAAAGTGATAAATGGCTCACTTTATTTCCTTATGCAGGCTAAAATTGAACCTGGGAATATTAACAAAATCCAACTTTCTCCTACTCTTCAGGCTACAAAATCCAACTTCACCCAAAAACACGGTGGGAAAAAACCAGATTTCCTTGATTTTTTTATAAATGCTTCCAAACATACAATAATTGTTGACCAGCTTCAATCCGAACAATCTAGCAGATTTTTTAAAAAGAGAAACCGCAATATTATTGTTATGGTTTCAGAGGAAACTATCGTAGAAATACCTCAATCTTACAAATGGTTAACTCTTGGGCAGATTAAAACTCTTATGCGCTATAACAACTTGATCAATATGGACACTAGAACTGTACTCTCATGTATTCCGTATAGCAGCTTTAGACTTACTGATGATGAACGCAAAGAGGTCCATAAACTATTTAAAGATCAAGCATTGTTTTTATCCATCGTAGAAAATGAAACGGAAAATCCAGACTCTCGTGTGTATAGCTACATCAATAATCACAAAATGTTCAGTGAAACTTCAGCAATTTTAACTCCTCTTGGCGATTTAAAAGATTGGGTGATAACAAACGATGAAATTATATGTACTCATCCCTATCCGTTCAAAGTAGTTTTCTGTGATATTACCATCGATGGACGTGAAGTAAAAAAATGGACGCAGCCTATGCTAGAGGCAAGTGGTAAAGCTTTTTTTGGGCTATTTACCGCTGTTTTTAACGGAGTAAGAAAATTTTTAGTACATGCACAAGATGAAATTGGCTGCTTCGATAAAATTGAACTGGGACCAAGTGTACAACTTGAATTTCGATGTTGCGATAAAAATTGGAATGTCATAGAGAAACTCTTTTTTAAAAAATATCTAGAGAAAAAAGATATACTATACGACGTTATTCTTTCCGAAGAGGGAGGAAGATTTTTTCACGAACAAAACAATAATGCCATTATCGAACTTGATGAAAGTGAGCTCGTAGAAAATAAACTTGTACAACCATCTGTTAATTTTAGGAACAACGCTGAAACTCTGCCGGAAGGATATTTTTGGCTTACATATAACACGCTAAACAGGTATATTCAGTACAATAATTGTTTGAATATACAGCTTAGAAATCTACTATCGCTTATGGAGATTTAACATGGATAAAATTAGAATTGGAGTACTGGGGCCTTCTGAAATCGCATATCGCAGAGTTATTCCATCTCTAAAAAAAATACCAAATTTGGAATACATCGGAGTTGCTTCTGCTGACATACAAGAACGTTTGGGCAAAACAAAACCAGACATACAAAAGCATAGTCTTGAAAAATGCAAAAATGCGCAAAAAGATTTCGGAGGTGAAATATTTTTGGGATACGAAAACCTTCTTTCATCAGATAAAGTAGATTGTGTATATATTCCACTTCCTCCAGCACTTCATTATAAATGGGCAAAAAAGGCTCTTGAGTATGGTAAGCATGTATTTTTGGAAAAGCCATTTACAATTTCTTTGGCGGAAACAAAAGATTTGATCGAAACGGCTCAAAGTAAAAATCTTGCGCTTCATGAGAATTACATGTTTTTGTATCACAGCCAACTTGAGTTCATAAAAAATGAGATAGCTAATAATATACTTGGTGATTTACGTCTTATTCAAATTAATTTTGGTTTTCCATTCCGGGGGGATTCAGATTTTAGATACAATAAATTCCTTGGAGGGGGCGCGCTATTTGACTGTGCCGGATATACCATAAAACTCGCTTCCGTTCTTTTGGGAAATACAGCAAGGATAGCATTTTCAAAATTAAATTTTATAAATAGATATGATGTTGATATATATGGAAACGCTGTTGTGGTAAACGATGACAACCTAACGGCTAATATTTCTTTTGGCATGGACAATGATTATCGATGTAGCCTAGATATATGGGGCAGTAAAGGTTCTTTTTTCACCGACAGAATTTTTACGGCACCAAATGATTTTGAACCTGTTATTAAAATAAAAAATTCATCTGGTATTTTTGAAAAAAAACTTTCTGCAGATGATCATTTCGAAAATTCTGCACGATTTTTTATGGATTGCATGAACGACATAAAAACAAGACAAGCAAATTATAGCGACATTTTAAAACAGGCAGAGCTCGTGGAGCAGTTATTGAACATGTCTTCTCTGATCAAAGATAAGGAAACAGTTTGATAGCCAGGTTTCGTAATTATTGGAATGCAAAATATATTTCTTGTTGGGGTTTTTTAGCAGAGGTTGCCCATACCCTTCTTTTTCCAGAAATTGGTCATGAATAGATGAAGCCACAACCGTTCTCAGATAATTCGATCTAGTATTATCTCCAAAAAACTCCTTTATATTGAAGCGATCCCAAATGTCGTTTTTTAGCAAATCAAAGTTTGATATTTCCACAAGAGCCCTCTGAGAAAAAAGTTGGTACATTTGCTCGAACTCTTGAGAATTCGATAAAACCAAAGCTCCACCATCGTTTATCAGCTTTCTACCATTAAATGAAAAATATGTATAATCGCACAAAGATATCATCTCCGAGAAATCGAATAAGCCATACCCCTGAGAAAGATCCAAATGCAATGTCAATTTACTTTTGTACGCTTTTATAAACTCAATAAAATTTGGATCGATATAGCCGTATGGTGGAGCAATGATAATTGCTATTTTTTGGTGATTGTTGATATACTCTTGTATTTTTTTATCTAGATAACCCCAATCTATTTCCAAAAAATATCGGCTATCCGAAAAAGTTTTTACCGGATAAAAGTGCAATTGTGAACAAAGATTTTCTATGTTTTCAGCCATGCATTGACATAACCATTCCGGCAGAAAACAAACATCAGGCATATCATTTGCTACGTTTTTTCTAAATAATAAGCGCACTGTATCGTTGTTAAGCATTTATTTTCTCCAATGTAAAAGCATCCTTATCTTCATCGTAGGCGACGATGGTTTCATACAAATTAGAAAACGTTATGGCGGTGTATAACCTATTAAATGCTCCAGCAAGTAATCCTATAATGAATATACTATGTAATGTACCGTGTCCCACCAGCCAAATTTCATTGCATTCTCCTGACAGTTTCGCTCTAAAAAAAGAAGATATTCGTTCGAACGCTTCATGAAAAGTCTCGTCTACGGAAAAAAAATTGTTTACTACGGGGTCATCATAATATAGGGAAACACAATTTGGACCATACTCAGATTCTAGCTCGGTTATATATTTTCCCATCAAACATCGCGGAAAAAACTCATCTAGCTCAGAGCAGGATTCCGTCGTTAACGTCGAATTTTTGTTTAGAAATAGCTTGGCCGTTTCAATTGTTCTGGCAATAGTTGATGTAAATATGCAGCTATAATCAGGAATACGTTTTAGGTAATTATCGATGATAATCATTTCTTGATCATTCAGAGAATCCAAATGCAACTCATCATCTGGAAAAAAACGCTTTTCACCTTCGGGTAGGATTATTCTTCCGTGTCTTATGTAATGTATGATCTTCACTTGGCATACAATCCTTTTTTGCTTACAATCCTAAAATAAAGACAAACAGCGTTGGAGCAAGCGTAAAGCAACAATGGCATTGTAATAAAGGAAATTGGAAGTGTCAGCTTTATAATTAAATACATTGGTATTACACCCAAAAGCCATATGTTGAAAAGATTTACCACCATAAGATATTTCGTATCACGTTCTGCCATTAAAAATCCATGCATAGCATAGCTAACTAGATCGAATAACAAAAAACAAGAAAACGCGTATATGGAATAATCATCAATTGCCAATTGCAGGTTATAGAATGACTGATATAATGAAATGCAGCGCTGACCAAAGAAGAGAGACCACCCAAATAATATAACCGCGAAAAATAATAATATTTTCACTGTGATGGATTTTAGGTGACACAAGTTAGTCAAATTTCCATCGGACCCTGTTGCTAAATTCATAACTGTTTTTGATATGCTTTCCGAAAAAAACATCATAATTAGCATTGCGCTGTTGAACATGACGTAGGTCGATAGATAGTTGCTATTGACTTCCAAAATTTGGAACATAACAAACCACGCTACGGTTTCTAAACTAACAGAAATCGCGCATGGTATTCCATCTAGAATATCTTTTTTAGCAATTTTTAAATCATAATTTAATACCCAACCATGTCGTTTGGAAAATATTTTCCAACCAAAAATCAGGTAAGCGGCATTGGCTAAAACTGTAGCAAAGGCAACTCCTATCACATCCAAATTCAAAACAAAAACAAAGAAACAATCTAGGATAAAATTGGATATATTTAAAAAAATAGATAACCAAATAACGATTCGTTTCATATTACAAGAAACAAAGTAAGTCTTTATGATGCACATTACCATGGAAATTGGAATTATTGGCGATACTATAAGTGCATATACTGTTTTGGGTGAATAACCATCCAGATAGCAGAAGAAGGAACATATAATTAACACAACCAAAAAGTATAATATCGAAAAAATAATACAATTGGTTATGCTTTTGCACATTAATTCTTTGTTGTTGCTATAACATGCAGTAATCGAAGTATTTTCGATGCACGATATTATTGCCAACCCAAAAAGCAAAAAAATGCACATAAAACTACAGCCTGAAGCGACCGAGTTCATGAGATCAGAACTGACCTTGCCAACGACAATACGATCCACCAACACTGCAATATTCGTTGCAATTATTGACGCAAGTATCGGCATCAAAATCTGAAAAAATTTATTGGCTGAAATCTTTATTTCACTCATAATTTTACATGTTCCAAGCAAAGCACGAAATCATTTGTTTGCGCAGACATTTTCTAGATCCTCTAAAATTATAGCAATTGTATCATCAATATTCGAGTTCAGTATTTCGATGCTTGTATAATCGTCAACGTCAGACGAAATGAGTCTATCAGCCTCATACAATTCACTAATTCGTTTTGTTGGTAGCACATCTATTTCAGCGCGGCTTTTGTTTCTGCGAATGTTTTCATCTAGACTTGGAACAATCAATCTGTATTGACGGAAAAGCATATTGGCCTGATCAGCAAACATAGCATTTAAATGATCTCGCTCTCGTTGATATAGAAAAACACCATCGATAATGTAGATGTTGGCTAATTTCTTAGTCACGGCATTCATAAGCCTTGATGCCAAATGACTAGTCACTTCAAATGCTGCATCATCATCAATATCATCCATTTTATTGAGCGCTTCAAAAGAATCGTCCCATTTGATGTATAGGCAGGGAACGCCGATCTTCCCAAAAATTTTCTGAAACATCTCCGCTAAAGTAGTTTTTCCTACTCCAGCAACACCGCGTAAAACAATAACCAATTGGCGATTTTCGGCCATAAGATGTTGCGCCAACTTCCCATTACACATATCTGCTCCTTGGTTTTGTACGTAGCAATAAAACATATTTACAGTAGCTCAACCTTCAGAAATAGTCGCTCAAAATTTGTCTCATCAAATGGAATAGGTAAACTTACACGCACATACTTTTTAAAATGCTCGACATTGTCTTCCGATTTTCTTAGATTCCACGGAAAGCCATCGCCATATGGAGATTTTTTACCCAAAATCACGGGATGCACTGACAAATCCCAAACACTCCAATCAATGCAAGTAAAGCCATTTCTTTTTAGATTTTCTATAACTTCGACATCATTAAACCACACTGAAACAGGCATATCACCAATGTCTCTTCGTTCGAATCTTATGTTTTTTTTATCCAGAGAACCAACGACTTTTTCGTAATTCTGCCATAGCTTATTTTTGATTTCATCAAAATCTTCTAACTGTTGTAAGATGATTGAAGAACAGAGCTCCGTTATTTTATAGTTCTCTCCGAAAAACGAATTCTCATTCCAGGATGGAATGCTGCCTTCGCGTGTGCAACCATTATCGGAATACATGCATGCATTTGCAAAATAATCACTTTTGTTGCAAATAAAAGCCCCGCCTTCACCGGACGATAAAATTTTATTCTCTTGAAAACTAAAACATCCGAATTCTCCAAAGGTGCCAACTAAACGATCTTTGTGGCGAACTCCAAACGCTTGAGAAGCATCTTCAATTAAGTAAACGCCATACTCTTTAGCAATGCTTTGTATTTCAGAAATCTTACATGACGATCCATCCAGGTGAACGGCAATAATTGCAAACGGCAACCGTCCACTTTCCAAAATATTGCGTAATTCAACAACGGACATACCACCGTATTCATCCGTATCAACCAGTTTAGGTATCAGTCCACAGGAAAGAATTGCTCCTGCTGTGGCAATAAATGTATGCCTCGGAATTAATACAACATCGCCAATGTTTGGACTAAGAGCCAGCAATGCACTTTTCAATGCGGCAGTTGCATTACATAGAACTCTGCAATTCTCAGAATAGAATATTTCAGAAAGTCGACTTTCCAGCAAAGAGGATATTGTGTCATCATCGTGATATCGAAAAATGCTCTGTCTTTGCAAAACATCATTTACTGCGCTAAAATAATTTTCCCTGTTTATTATTGTATTACCAACGCAAGCTCTAAAGTTTTTCATATTTTCTCTCTCCGCCTTATTTTAAAGTGAAATTTATCCTGTACATCTCTACAATTTTTTAATAGCTCCTCATACGTATCGGAGCATACGCAAAACATTCCCAAATTATGCCCATGATCCCTTTTGAAAAAATCATCTCCAATCTTACATTTTTGTTCTCGATCAAATATATTTTCGTTAGTTATGCTTCCACAATCGGAAAAAGATTCCAATACTCCCAACTTTGGCATAATAATAACCACTCCAGCATAACAATCATGCCGACATGGATTCTTTATAGATGTTTCCTGATTATCAATTTCCAATAGCGATTTTATATATAATAGATATGGATTTTCCAATGTAACTTTTTCGTATATCGATGTCATTTTCGCCGACGGAGGTCTAGCCGCAATCTCGCACATGTATATGTCGCCATCTGGAGATCTGATGAGCTCTATTTCAAACATTGCAGTTGTGTTTCCCAGAAAAGCACGCAATATCTCTTCCGACAAACTCTTCAATTGCTCAGAAATCGGAGAAGTAACAATAACTATATTTTGAGTATCATCATCATTCATGACCTCAATAATTGTCTTCCAATGTTTCATCATCACAGCTTGGACAAGTTTTCCAGCGTGCCATACTCCACCTATACTTAATAATTCTCCGTTTTCTATGTAATGCTCATATACAAAATCAGAAATATGCTTTGGATCTTCGGCCAAAAAATCAATTATTTCTTGTGACGACTTTAAAATACTAATCCCCATACCACCCCAAAATTTTCTTGGTTTCGCAAGAATTGGCAGTGGAATTTCTAGCACTTGTTTTTCAAATAAGCTCCGATTGCAATTTACATCGCAGCAACAATATTCCGGAACTCGTATGTTTTTTTCCTGACAGGATTTCCGCATGATCCCCTTATCTCGACATCTCATGGCAATCTCAGAGCCCATACCAGATGTCGCATAAAAATCATTTAATTCAGAGGATAATTCAACATTCAATTCCGTAAAAGAAATAACGATTACTGGTTGGAGTTGATTATCATTTACGTAATTTTTGATGACGCAAGCAGCTTTATCTTTATCACCAAAGTCTTCTACGCACAATTTTCGAACATCATCAAAACCTTCCAGCCAACGGCTTTTTCCAACGGTTACACATAGCAATTTGTCTTTGAGATATTCCACCACCACACCAGACTCGATGGTATCCGCTATTATGATGGCGCATTGACAATTATTAGCCCAACTGCTTAACCTTCCTCTATCCGGTATTTTTGTCGTTGGTGCTTGCAGCACACGCGTTTCACTATTATCGGATCCAATGTCATGTTTGGTGGTTGCACCACGGGCGTTTTCTCTCGCTGAAACAGCTTCACTATTATTGGATCCAACGTCACGTTGGCCACTTTCAACATCTTTCTCCAACTTAAAAAAAACAACATCACCGTCTTGAGCAGATATTTTTATCGATTCTGAGTTCTGCGAAATTATTTCTCCAGGAGAAAATTGTTCATCTCTGTCCTTCAAAACAATGCATCGCGTAACAAGAATATCCTGCTGTTTGCGATCGTGATCAATTACAGAAATTTTATTTCCATATTTCACATTTGTGGCCAGCATCTTTCGATAGATGGCATCAATATCGTCCATTGCAAAATCGATCGTCATATACTTGTGTAATTCAGAATATTTGTAAAAGGATCCCAACGATAAATCTTGTTTTTGAAAAACTATAGATTCGGTAGATATCAGATCAAGAACGTTCATAGTTAAATTATAAACAATACCTGAAACAACTTCGTATAATGTTTTGAGTGGAATTAGCGGCAAATCAATCGGAGCCGACTTCAGCAAAACATCTCCTGCATCAAATTCTAAATCTACTTTATGGGCAGTTATAACAATTGGAGATTTCTGTAAAATGGAGTGCTCCAAAGGAGCACCACCTCTCAAATTCGGAAGATCAGAAGGGTGAAAATTTACAATATAGTTATTGAAACAAGATATTATTTGCTTGGATAGTTTCTTCGGATATTCCGCCATAAACCCAAAATCAGGATTAACTTCCCTCAAAAACTCAAGCAACTCCATCTCGGTCGCACCAACAACCAAACGCACGCCAAGCGTATTTGCAAGATCAACAACTTCATTGTTTTCTCTTTTATAGCTTATGATTCCAGATATTTCATAACCAGACGCATACGCGCTCCGCAAAAAACCGC
>BNWE01000038.1 GCA_025998595.1 Alphaproteobacteria bacterium
GGCAGAAAAAACGATCAAGCGCTATGTTTTTTACGATTTAATGCACTTTGAGTCCTATGATAGATCAAGTGAACTGCTTGAAATATCAACAAAAAGAATTATTTAAAATTTTATGAAACGGCCGTGAAGTATGCCAGTGTCATGGAAATTGGTATATATGCCGTTTACATTTATTGTTTTACAGCAAAGCTCAAGTATCTCCTAAAACAAAAAATTAACATAACCCATTGATTTTCTCCAAAATTTATCTTGACTTTGGACTCATCGCATGTTATAAATACTACTTGTTGGGTTTTCCGATCACAGTTTTGTAGAGTACAACTTATAGCACTATGATGTAGCACATAGATTTAAATTATATCAAGAAGCGCAAGCACAGCAATCACCAGAAGAAGTAGCATTCTTTTTTCCCAAATCTCGTCGTTTTCGCGAATAGCTTCGGCAATTGCCACTTTAATTTCTGCCAGCTCGGCTCTTTCTTTTATTCTGTTTATTATTCTATCTATTACTTCGCGCTCTATTTCTGCTGTATTCATAGTTTTCACTCCATATACCTACATTTCCACTGCGGATGCATTAGCAAATCATATGAAATTAAAAATTAATACTCCTATGATTTCACTGACGCCAAGAACATTTTTGTACCCAACAATAATTATCACCGAAAAAAGTTAATTTTTAGCAAATTTTACAGGAAAAAATATAATGTTAGAAAATAAAACAACAAAAACGCCATGGGAAAGAATTGCCAGACCAAATCAACTGGCTCCCATGGGAAACTGGAGCATCTGGATGATTCTCGCCGGCAGAGGATTTGGGAAAACCCGCTCCGCCGCAGAAACCATCAGAAAGTGGGCACTTACCGGGACCTACAAAAGAATGGCACTAATTTCCAATACCATCCAAGAAGCAAGACAGGTGATGGTCGAAGGAGAAAGCGGCCTCATGTCCATATCAGACGAAAACGAAAAACTGGAATTTTATCCCTCCAAGCGACTGCTGAAATGGCCAAACGGATCCATTGCGACCCTCTACGGAGCCGAAAATTACGAGCATCTCCGCGGACCTCAATTTGACGCCGCCTGGATAGATGAATTTGCGAAATTTCACTATCCCAAGGAAACATTTGATCAATTGTCGTTTTCCCTACGCCTTGGAAGCAGTCCCAAGATAATATTGACCACAACTCCCCGTCCCCTACAATTTATAAAAGATCTCATGAAAAGAGATGACGTCTACACAGTCAGAGGCTCATCCCTCGAGAATTCCCATAATCTGTCTCCGACGTTTTTAAAACAGCTGGAATATCTACGCGGCACTCGACTAGAAGCGCAGGAAATTTACGCTGAAATCGTAGAGGAAAACCAAAACACCTTGTGGGCGTGGGAAGATATCGAGAAATGCCACAAGAATCCACCGCATTTCATGGACAATATAGTTATAGGAGTGGATCCGGCTCTGACTAGCACCTCCGAAAGCGACGAAACCGGAATAATAGTTGCCGGCATGGATGGATTCGGAAAGGCCTACGTTCTGGACGATCTGAGTATATCTGCCGCTCCGGACGTGTGGGCAAAGCGCGTTGTGGACGCCTATCACAGGTATTCAGCGCGTCTGATAGTCGTGGAACGTAACGCCGGAGGAGATTTGCTGGTAAATCTACTGAAATCATTGGATGATTCCGTAAAAATAAAAACTGTCTATGCTCATAAATCCAAGACCATAAGGGCTGAACCAATCGTTATCCTCTATCAAAAGAGAATGATCTTTCATGCGCGACAGTTTCATAAGTTAGAGATGCAAATGGCTATCTATGAGCCCAAATCCAAATCTCCAGATCGATTGGACGCAATGGTGTGGGCCATGACTGAACTGTTCGCCATTGCCAGCTCCACAAAATTACAACCGTCAGCGTGGTCTGTGTAGGGCGAATTTGGAAGAATCATAACAATTCATATTGTATGATTCTGTGGTTTCCAGTTTATTGGGGAGTAAAAAATGTTAGAGAAGAACTTCGATCTTAAATCTTTTGATTCGAGGTATGTCTTTATTTTTTTACAGTTGCATTTTTCATTCAGAAAAGCTAATAATGTTTCATCAAATATTGAATTATGATAATTCAATAAGTTATTAATTTTTTAACAATGGAGTTCTAAATATGAAAAAAATCATTGCCGCTCTTGGATTGATTGGAACAATAGCTTTGCCGTCAGCGGATGCTATGATGGTAAAAAAGGTATCCGCTAAAGATGATGTCTACGCTCCTGTCGTTGTTGAATCAAAATATGAAGTTGCAAATGGATTCAATGGAATGATGAGAGATGTAATTATACGCCTGATGGGGATAATATGTGATGATGAGAAGGTCAGACAAATACTTGGCATGAATTATGAAATTTATGCTTTTAAAAATCATGCGTATTTTCAAGATTTTTACCAAAAGCCGATGTTGCTCAGTATAGAGTTGTATCATGCAGCATGTTTTGAAGATTCTGACGCAGTTACATCACTCATCAAACGGGGAGCGAAGGCAAATTCGAGAATAGATAACTCAACGCCGTTACATTTTGCAGTGCAGTTTGATAAAATAAGGAATGTAGAAGTTCTACTCGCTAACAAAGCCGATCCAAATGCAAAAAATGTTGCGCCTCGTGGAAATGGCAGAACGCCGTTACATGAAGCAGTGCGTTGTAGCTTTAGCAACAGTATAGAAATTATGAAAAAATTACTGAGTACTCCTGGAATCAGAGTCGATGAATTGGATGGCAATGGCAATACCGCACTACACATAGTAGTTTGGTATAACGAAACCAGAGCTATCGAAATTCTTTTGGATGTCGGTCATGCAAACATCAATGCAAAAAATGCCGAAGGTAAAACTCCTATGGACTGGGCTTATAAGAGCTATGCTAGAGTATGTTACGACGGAGACTCGCATAGCAAAGGCATATGTCTTGCCACTCTAAACTTGCTGAAGTCAAGACATGCAAAATATGGTTATGAAGTAAAATAACTGCATACAAGAGGAGCTTGCCTTCGTTTGTTCTAGGTTTACATTATGGGGAGATCGTCTTCTTTTGCGTGATATCACCCAATAAAAACTATGGATTCACAGAAGTGCATATAGTATGCTTCTGTAACTACAAGTTTATTGGGTGAAAAAAATGTTAGAAAAGAACTTCGATCCTAAATCTTTTGAGAAAAATTTTTCGTTTGATGAGGAAGCGGCCTGGCGTAATGAAAATGCCGAGCCATTTATGATATTGCTTCCGCCTCCGAACGTGACTGGATCGCTGCATGTCGGTCATTCCCTCTGCTATACGTTGCAGGACATCGTGGCCAGATACAAAAGATTGAATGGATTCGATGTGCTGTTTCAGCCGGGGCTGGATCATGCCGGAATCGTAACGCAGCTGCTAGTGGAAAAGCATGTCTACGAGCGTGGTGTTCCCAAGGGATCTTTAACTCGAGAGGCTCTGCTGGAGGAAGTTTGGGCATGGAAGGAAAAATCCGGCGGTCAGATTCTGGAACAGATGAAGGTGCTAGGGATTTCCTGCGATTTCTCTCGTCTTCGATTTACAATGGACGAAGGCAGTAAAAAAGCAGTCACGAAATTATTCGTTCAGCTATACGACGATCATTTGATTTATCAGGGCGAAAGAATGGTAAATTGGGATCCGCTCATACGGTCTGCCATCTCGGATCTGGAAGTCATAGAAAAGGAAGTGGACGGCAATCTGTGGCATCTGAAATACAAACTCTCGGACAGCGACGAATTCATTACGGTCGCTACTACCAGACCGGAAACAATATTTGGAGACATTGCCGTTGCCGTAAATCCAACTGACGAGCGCTACAAGGATCTTGTCGGAAAGACTGTGCTTGTTCCGCTGATCAATAGGCCGGTGCAGATAATAGCAGACGAGTATGCGGATCCAGCCAAGGGAAGTGGCGCCGTCAAGATTACCCCAGCTCACGATTTCAACGACTACGAAGTGGGAAAAAGACACGATCTGCCGGCACTAAACATAATGAACGATCGCGGCGAACTGGACGGAGATGTTCCGAAAGCGTTCCGAGATCTGGATAGATTCGAGGCACGAAAATTGGTCGTGGAGCTCATGGAAAAAGAAGAGCTCGTCGTAAAAATCGAAAAAATAAAGCATAAGGTACCGTTTGGAGATCGATCCGGCGTAATGCTGGAGCCACGTATCACGCGTCAGTGGTTTATAGATGCGGCAAAACTAGCAATTCCAGCCATAGCGGCCGTCAAAAACGGAGATATAAAATTCACTCCAAAGCATTGGGAAAACCTGTATTTCGAGTGGATGAACAATATCGAACCCTGGTGCATCTCAAGACAAATCTGGTGGGGACACAGAATTCCCGCCTGGTACGGACCGGACGGACAGGTGTTCGTTGCGGAAAATGCTCAAGAAGCTCAGGAAAAAGCTGCGGCTTTCTATGGGAAGAACGATGTCGAACTAAAGCAGGACGAGGACGTACTAGATACATGGTACTCGTCGGGTATGTGGCCGTTTGTAACGCTGGGATGGCCGGAAAACACCAAGGATTTCCAGAGATTCTACTCAAATATGCTAATCGTCACGGGATTCGACATTATCTTCTTCTGGATCGCACGCATGATCATGATGGGTCTCTATTCTTGCCAACGTGACGCCAGCTTGACGGTGGTTGCACCACAGGCGTTTACTAATACTGAGGCAGCGTCAACTTCGAAGATAGCGCAGGCATACGTTTCAGAAGCTCGCGAAGCAGTAGCAGGATCCAACGTCACGTTGGCGCCGTTTGGGAATGTGTATATACATGCTCTGGTGCGGGACGAAAAGGGCAATAAGATGTCGAAGTCTAGGGGAAACGTCATTGATCCACTGCAGCTTTGTGATATGTATGGAGCAGACGCTTTGAGATACACACTTGCGTCAATGGCTTCTCCCGGAAGAGACATAAAGATGGGGCAGAAAACGGTCGAAATCGGCCGGAATTTTCTGACGAAGCTCTGGAATGCAGTACGATTTGCCCAAATGAACGATTGCGCGTCCTATAATAAGGAATTCGATGTAAATGGTATTGAGCATCCTTTCGCCCAGTGGATGGTGTACAAAATCAAAAATATGATTACGGACATTGAGAATTCCCTGGACAATTATCGATTTGATGAGACTGCGAGGCACATATATCAATGCGTGTGGAATTCGTTCTGTGATTGGTACATGGAATTCATAAAGCCAATTTTGCAATCCACCACAGACCAAAAAGATGAAATTCGAGATGTAACCAGTTGGGCAATTCTTCAGTTTGTGCGGGTTTTATATCCGATTGCGCCCTTTATCTCCAAGAAGCTCAGCGAAGACATTGGTGTCACCGAGATGGTTTGGCCTGACGCAAACGCCATAACTCTCGATTGCAGCGATTCTGTACATAAAATCGATGGCCTGCAGAATATAATTTCGTCCGTGAGATCCATCAGGAAATTTATGGGAATTCCTCCATCCGAAAAGCTCGAGGTAAAAGTAGAAACTACGGACCCGGAATTGCAGGATGTCTTTGGGGAATACAAGGAGATACTTCTGCGAATGGCTGAAATTTTAGCTGTTGACGAGCTTGAAGGCCAAAGTATTCCGCTGGTTCTCGACGGCGTCGTCATTCACCTTAGATTTGACGGCAAGATAAGTGTTCAATCCGAGAAAGAGCGCCTGAATAATGAGATGAAGAAACTGATTAAAAGCAAAGAAGATGCGCTTAATAGACTGAACAACAACGATTTTTTGCAAAAAGCATCTGAAGAAGTGGTGCAGGAGAATAGGGATCGTGTCGAAAGCATAAACGAGAAGATAAGCAAGATGGACTATATAATCAATATCTTGGATATGGCTTAGAGTCTAAGCTTATTCCGTAAAAAAGCCGAACTCTCGTAGTGGACACGTGCAAGTCTGGACATTAGAGAATGGTACGCACAGAACTACTCTAGGTTCTTCCACCATTTGCTTGTGGCCTGATTTGGTAAGCGTAATCTTATTTTTTCGCCGATGACTGGAGTCAGAAGTGAAAAATTCTCTCCCATAATCAAGTGTGACAATTCTATAAGTGGTTCATTCCAGGCATGATGGGCAAGACAGATCTTGCAAATATGTACCGGCAACAGCATTTTCGCCTGGAGATCCCGAGAGGCCCGAATGACTTCGTCAGCTCCCATGTGTATGTACTGCCAATTCTTGTCGTTCTGACCGCTATTTAGAAGGACCAGATCAATGGGACCAAACCTATTTCCGATATCAGCGTAGTGACTGCCGTAGCCACTATCTCCGCCAATGTATACGCTGAATGTCTTGGTTTTTATCAAAAATGACGTCCACAGTGACTTGTTTCGAACAAATCCACGTCCGGAAAAATGATGCGCTGGCAGACAGTGAATTGCGAAATCTGCATCCGGAAAAACATTTTCGTTCCAGTCCATTTCGATTATCTGATCTTTGCTAAATCCCCAATATTCCAGATGAGCGCCAACTCCCAATCCACAGACAACCTTTTTGGTCTTGGTTTTCAGCTTCAGGACAGTATCATAATCGAGATGATCCCAGTGATCGTGAGTAATGACGAGGTAATCTATTTCTGGCATATCTTTCGCTTGATATAAATTGGTTCCCTCAAATGCTTCCGGGAAAAACAAAACCGGCGACGATATTTTGCTGAAAAGCGGATCGACTAAAATTCGCTTACCATCGAGAAGAAGAAAACATGACGAATGTCCAAACCACACCAATACATCCTCCTGCGGCTCCAGATTCTTGAGGTCAGTCCTTATGGATGGCAATTTTTTCTTTGGATATCGTTTGCTTTTATTTTTGAAAAGAAACTCAAACGCTGTGCTAATGCGATTTCTTAATATATCGGTACGATTGGTCGTCGTAGATATTTCCCGCTGATTCCAGAACCTACCGTTTTTGTAATTGGGAGATTTTTCGATTCGTGCTAACCGCTCTCCATCTGGTAGTTTACCAAACATGGGGAGTTGCAGATATAAAGCCCCGAAAGCACTCAACGCAAAAATAAAAAGAAAACCGCACAGCGCCGTAGTAAAAACAAAACCACACTGCATCACAATTTTTTTTAGAACTTTAAAAGACATGGCACACCACTGGCTAACTTTGAGTCTAACAAATTATTGGTTAAAAATCAAGGAAATATGCCTTTTTTCAATGGGGCATCATTAACGTTTTGGTCACAAAAATACAATCTCTTGGGCATTAGACCTGTTGCGAAATCTTCCTCTGTTGGGGCTTTTTGCCGTCAGTGCTTGCAGCACACGCATTTTATCGTTGCCGGATCCTACGTCACGTTTGCCTAAAAAATCCTCCAACATAGTCGATTTCGCAACAGGTCTATTAAGATAGCGCGCATGCAGTTTTCGTACTGCTGTGCAAATTATTCGCTTGACTTCAATCAAATGTTTGCGCTATACTTCCTTATCTTTGGATTTTGGTTTTTAATTGATGGAGAACGAATAAATGAAAATGAAGAAATTAGTTGCTGCCAGTATGGTGGCGATAGCAGTTGCAGGTTTTGGAACTGCAGAAGGGATGCAGAAAACGGGAACTACGTTTCTTACATCCGCTCGTGACCGCATCGGAATTGTATCACGTAGTGGGCAGCGCAATGCTAATAACATGCTACATGGAAAAGGAACTTCGAAACTTGCTAATGTGTTCAGCTATTCAGGAAAATCTGTAGATTTTATGTCGCATAAAAAAGAGAGGCCTGTTTTTTCTGGCAAAATAATTTATAGAACAACTTTTGAAAATAGTGAGCTTCCTGGAGAGTATGTGATGTATGCAAATGGAGACGTCTATATTGGAGAATTTGCCAATCTTAATCCACATGGCAAAGGAACGCTATTTCGTTATGGTTGGAATCGCTACGAAGGAAACTTCCAGAATGGCACACTTCCAGAAGGAACTCTGAGGTTGGCAAACAGAAGTGTCTACGAAGGAAAGTTCGAAAACTTTGCAGCGCATGGAGAAGGAACTCTAAGATGTCCAGATGGACGCATATACAATGGAATTTTTGAGAATGGCGCACTTCCGGAGGGGACTGTGATGTATGCAAATGGAGGCGTCTACGAAGGAAAGCTCGCAAACTATGTGCCACATGGGGAGGGGAAGTTGACTTGCTCCGAAGGATATGTTCAAAAAGGAAACTTTCAAAATGGTTTGTTTGTTCATGGAACTCTGACGTATCCAGATGGACGCACCTATGTGGGAAGATTTGAGAATGGTCTTATGGTTGAAGGAATTGTGACGTATCCAGATGGACGCATATATGACGGAAACTTTCAAAATGGTTTTATGGTTGAAGGAATTCTGAAGTATCCAGATGGACGCATATATGACGGAAACTTTCAGAATGGTTTATTTGTTCATGGAACTCTGAGGTATCCAAATGGACGCATATATGACGGAAACTTTCAGAATGGTTTTATGGTTGAAGGAACTATCTATTATCCAGACGGAAAGCGTTATGATGGAAATTATACGATTGTCACACGAGGCACTGTGCCGCATGGGCATGGAGTCTTGCAATATCCAGATGGAAGCAGATTTGAAGGAGAGTTTATCTATGGATATAGAAGGTATGTTATTGATGGAACGACCATTTGCTCAGATCTTGTATACTAAACAAAATAGCTAAATACTACCGAATGCCCCGCTGCAATCTAATCAGCGGGGCAGATTCAACGATTTTGCTTACGGCTCAATTTCTATTGGATTGATTCCCCGCAGCCTGCGGCGCAGAAAAAAATCAAAAAATGCAGAATCTATTGAATGCCTCGCTGTTCTGCGGCGAGGATCCTTCTAGAAGAAAATTGTCGGGCATTTTGCGTGTTTTTTTGAAAATTTTTGTGCCGATATTTTATCAATCAGCTCGACAATTGGGTGTAATACAACGATGCGTACTCGCTGCCTTCTTTGTTGATCAGTTCATCGTGTGATCCGGTTTCTACTATTTTCCCGTGATTAACGACCACTATTTTGTCGGCATTTCGGACAGTGGATAGTCGGTGGGCAATGATGAACACTGTTCTATCCTTCATGAGATTCTCGATGGCTTCCTGCACAATGGCTTCGGATTTATTGTCCAGCGCGGATGTCGCCTCATCCAATATGACAATTGTCGCGTTCTTCAGAAATGCCCGAGCGATGGCCACCCGCTGCTTTTGTCCGCCGGACAACAGAACGCCACGCTCCCCTATTTCCGTATCAACTCTCCTATCAAGCGACGCGATGAACTCGCTCAGACATGAGGACTCTATGGCCTGTTTTAGTTCGTCTTCAGTGGCATTTTCTCTTCCGACCATAATATTCTCCCGAATGCTTCCGGAAAACAAAAAGTTATCCTGAAAAACTATGGAGATCTTATCACGAAGTGAATCCAGCTCAATATCCCTTATGTCATGGCCATCGATAAGTATTTTCCCAGACTTAATATCGTAGAATCTTGGCAGTAGATTTACCAACGTGGTCTTTCCTCCGCCGGAATTTCCCACAAAGGCAATTGTTTCGCCAACGTTTATCTCCAGATTGATGTCCTCCAGCACTGTTTTACCTTCTACGTATTCGAAACAAACATTTTGATAGGAGATGCGGCTTTTTATGGACTCCAATTTCTTAGCCGACGGATCATTCACAATCGATGGAGATTTGTTTAGTAGATCAAATACGCGTTCCATAGCCATCAGGGATATCTGCATGGCATTATAATCGTTTCCAATGGATTTCACCGGCTGATATAACAGCAGCAGTGCAGTTATGAACGACACGAATCCGCCGGGAGTTAGGTCATCGTGCGCAACCAGATAGCTTCCCAGCCAAATTACCGCGGCTATTCCAATGGAAATTATAAAGTGCATCATGGGCGATAAAATACCAGTTCTCTGGATCATCTTCATGCTGAGCATAAACACGTTCGCTAATGTGTCTGAAAATTTTTTCTGCAATCGATCGTATAGATTATAGGAAGCGATTATGCGATTTCCGTTAAATGCCTCGATGTAGTGTGTCATTACGGCGGCTCCGGAAAATACCGTCTTCGCCAGGATGCTTTGGATGCGTTTCCTTATGGTTGTCAGCGGATATATGGCTCCGACCAACACAACTATGGCCACAACAGCCAATTTCCAGGAGTTCACTAGCAAAACCGAAATGAGGGATATGGACGAGAACACTCGCGTTGTAAATAACTTCATGTTGTTCAGAAGGCCGGTGCAGGCGGAATCCACATCTGAATTAAAGCGCATCTGAATATTGCCGGACGTATTTCTATCGAAAAATATAGAATCATACCTCATTAATTTTTTGAATAGATTATACTTGAGACTACTGCTTATTTTCGCTCCCACCCAGGCATTAAGATATGTAGCCGAGTAGTTGAATCCGCTCTGCAACAAACTGAAAAATATTATCAGCATTGGTATGTAAGAGCTGGCCGATAGATTCTTCTCTATCATAACCACGTCCATGTACGGTTTTAGCGACCAGGCGATTATAGCGTCCATCATTCCAACCGGAAGCGTGATCAAAACCGCTAGCAATGCCCTGATTTTGTACGGTTCTATGTATGGATATATATTCTTGTAGTCTCTTACAATGTGAAAACCAGCTAGCCAACATTTTATTTTATCAAGCATATCAATTTCATTTAACAATAGTTAATGCTAACACAAAATCAGGTAGCTGCACTAGTGCGTGCCGCCAACGTGACGTCAGATCAATGTGACGCTGGAACCTGAGTCTTTACAGTTCGCATAAGTTGTTCCACCAGACCTCGTTACTGCGCAGTCAGTTGCATTACACTAGAGAATCGTGTAACTTTTTAGTATGTTTTGTTTTTAGGTGGTTGCTATGAAAAATTTGATCTTATCGTTTGTAATGTTTGGGAGTTTTGCCTGTTTAGGCAGCAATGTTCTCGCAGAAGAGTACGCTAACGAGGTGGTAGATGAGAATGAAGGAGGAAATGCAGACTTTAATCACATGTATTTTGGTTTTGGCATTGGATTTACCCTTGATAAGGATTCTGCAAAACGCATTGATACTGGAGCAAATAAGTCGAAAAACGTAAATAATTTCTTGGGAGCTTTGTATTTCGGTAGTGGCAGGGTTATGAACAGTGCTCCGGTGTATCTTGCTGGAGAATTAGGCCTAGATTTCTCAAAAACCAATCGCAATAGCCTTAATCTCAATGGAACCGACGTAAAATTCAATCACAACGGTTTAAGTCCTTCTGCTGGATTCAGGGTTGGCTGTGTAAACGGAAGCTCGCTATTTTTTCTGAAGTTAGCGTTATCCTACGTGAGAGTAAACATGAAATGCACAGAGCATGATAGCGATTTCAGCATGTCGATTGCTAAATTGGCTCCCACAATTGGAATCGGTGCGGAAAAGATGCTTGGTAAGAAATATTCTACTCGCATCGATCTTGAGTACATTTGCAAGACAAAAAAAACTGGTCCTTTATATGAGCCAGAGCGAAAAGGAGCAATTCGTGCGAAGATTAGCCTGATATATAATGCGAGCTTTTAGCATTTGGAAGCGGTTGCACAACGGGCATTTACTGCTTCGCTACCTTCCGAGAATATGTTAGCGATATCTCCAAAGCTGAAGTTAGCTCAGCAATGGAAAATGGATCCAAGGTCACGTTGGCTATAAGACGTAGGAGCTTATGCAGTTAAAAGCCATCAAAAATGCGTTTTTTTATTCGTTGCAGGGAATTGTTTTTTTATTAAAAGAACGAGCTTTTAAGCAGGAAATAGCTTTAGGAGTTATTATTCTTTGTATAGAATTTTTTAGATGCACGTCATCAATGATGAGATTGTATTTGTTTTCATCATATATGCTTGTTTTAATTTCTGAAGGCATTAACTCTGCGATAGAATCTGCCGTGGACAGAATTGGAAATGAAATGCATTACTTGTCAAAAAAAGTAAAAGATATAGGAAGTGCATCTGTTTTTCTAGCACTTTTACATCTTGGAATAATCTGGATTACGACTTGGTTTTTGTAAGGTGCTTGCAGCACAGTTGATTGCGCCATAAGTCTATAGAAAATCATACAAAAGTTTTGAATACTCTATCTTTTTGTTTGGGATATCTTTTTTTAATTTTATATATCGGCACAGCTTGACAATCTTCTTTCTTCCATTGGCGGAGTACCATACATAGATGTGC
>BNWE01000039.1 GCA_025998595.1 Alphaproteobacteria bacterium
AACGTCTCTATTGCGATGGACAATTGAAAACACTATGTCACTAATAGTATCTGCAAACAAAATATCTGCAATTGATAATTCAACTCCAAATGATAGCCGAATTCGAGAGATTATGCGTGTCGCTGTCAGTGAGTCCAATCCAAGAGAATTTATCTTTGAGTTCTCATTAATTTTGCCGATATTTTGTACAACAGAGGATATCATTTTCATAATTTTTGTTAGATTATCATCTTCAGATGATATACAAATATCCATGTCTTTCTTAGCGCGATTAAAATCACATTCGTATAGTATTTTCAATTGTCCATCGCAATAGAGACGTTTGCATTCGTGACGCTGTAACTTTCCCACACTTGTTCTTGGTATGGCATTCGTTTCCAATATAAGCACCACCTTAGTCAATATACCAATTGATTTCAGTATTCTATTTCGTATGATGTTTGCTATTTTATCACCTTCATCATTCGTAATATCCTGGCGTGCTTCAATGGCTATCCCAAGACGCTCATCACCATCAACTAAAAACGAGAATCCCACAAGGTTTTGGGACAGTTTCTCGTCCACATCCACCAAACAGGCTTCGATGTCGTTGTAGTGATAGTTTGCTCCATTTATGATTATGAAATCTTTTAGGCGACCGCTCACAAATAGATTGTTGTTTTCATCGAAAAATCCAAGATCTCCACTGCAAAAATACGTCTTATCGTCACCATCTATTTTTCCTCGAAATACATCATTTAATTCTTCGTTCATGTATCCATCTGCTATAGCCGGAGAGTTTATGTAAATTTCTCCAACTTCGTATGGTGCGCATTGTTTTTTGGTGAATATATCCACTGTTTTCACTGTGCATCCTATAACTGGCTTTCCACAGCTTTGAACCCCCTTCGAAGAAAAATTGTAGTTATTATTATCCATTGAACGTGGACTCGCAGAAGACGGCAGCTCTACTGTAATACCGCCAGTTGCAGCCGATACGCACTCACTCATTCCATAGAAATTACGAAGAGTAGTTTCTGAAAAACCATAGTTTCTATATATATTCAAAAAGTTCTTTATAGTCGAATCTTTTATGATTTGAGATCCATTATACGCAACCTTCCAGCTGGATAAATCAACGCCTTCTAGATCTTTTTCGTTTGCATATTCGATACACAAATCATAGGTAGAATTGGGACCTCCACTGAATGTGCCGCCATATTTACTCATGGTTTTTATCCAACTGAGCGGAGACCTAGCGAAAGTTTCCGGCAGCATTACTACGCCGGTTGCTCCAAAAAATACTCCTTGTGTAGACAAAATATGCAGTCCAGACGCATGATGTAACGGAAGCCAACTTGCGATTACGGAATCGCCGGAGAGGCACATACAGTCCTGCATTATTTTTGAATGTTGACACAGGCAACCATGCGAAAATTTTATTCCCTTTGGTACTCCGGTAGATCCAGATGTATAGAGTAGGTTCGCGATATCTTCTTGAGATATTTTGGGGCAAAGATAACCGTCATCGCCAGGATGAAAATCGTCAACATGAACGATTTTTAATTGTCGCACCATCGATTCCGAAGAATTTCTAATGAAATCGCCAACATGCTTGGTTGTTATAATTGTAGATGCCCCAGAATCAGCAATAATGCCGGATAATTTTTTTAAAAATGTCGGATTATTCAACTCCGGTTTCGTTGGAATACAACAAACTCCACACATAAGACATCCAAAAAACATCTTCACTAGACTCAAATCAGAATCCACTAATAAAATTGCATTTTCTTTTTGTTTTAAATCGTTTTTATGTAAAAAATACGAAAACGAAGAAACTTCTCGAAACAAATTTCCATACGAAATGCGTTCTGTTTCGTTTGCGTATTCATCCAATCCTATGTAGGCGATTTTGTTGCTTTTCTTTATTGCCCAGGTTTCCAAAAAATTCAAAATAGTCTTACTGTTATCCATCATAATTCTCCATCGTTATCACACTAACAGAATGACTTCCATACTTCTTCTTAAAAGATAATCGTAGTGGGAAGTGCCAAAGTTAAAAAACGTTCGACGGCTAATTATGGCATTTTTTATCGCGCACTACAATATAAAATAATTGGGAGAATTTTTGTTATAATTAATATCTGTTCCATTCATGGTCGCTTATGCAAGCCACCCAAACAATTATAGTGGAGCCACTTTGAGTGAGTAACAAGAAAATGCTAATATTTTCGACGATCAAAATCTTTCTCTTGTTACTGCGCAAAAGCAGCTCCGCTATAGCTCATTGAAATGTTTTTTTTGTTTTCCAATGCTTTTTGCGATATATCCGTGGTCACAGATAGCAAAACGCTTTGCTCCGATCGCAAAAAACCGGAGCAATAGTGTTTATTATGTAATGTCACATTTTAAATCTGGCCATTTTATTTCGCTTACGAGATCGTGAGCTATACAACTCATTTTTTGATCAAATCATATCCACTTTGCGCGACTTCCAGGAGTGCTTTTCGGATTTTCGAGATATCTCTTTTTGCCTCCTCGTCATTATTTGCAGCCAGTCCAACCAATACCACGTCAACTTCCGCTAGACGACCTTCTGCTATCATTTTTTCAGTCTTCTTACCACGAAGTTCTATCATCGCTTTATCCAATCGCGATACCTCACCAAGGTGTGAAAGTGTATTAAAGTGGAATGCAATTCCTATCGGTTTTGGAAATTCAAAATCTATTGTTTTACAATTCCATTGGGAGTACATATGATATAGCCCATTTTTGAGCTTGACTATTTGAGCTTTAACATCGGTTTCCATTTTTTGATCGCAGATTTTTTTTGCCACAGCAAGCAGATAGTTAAGCTTCATCTTAGCTTTAAAGAAATCCCCCTTTTCAATCAAGTCGTTGTGATCCAATGCATCATAATATATCTTAACAATTTCAAAAAAATATTCATTATTTTTCAATAGATAGTGTTTATGATCCATTCCAATTATAGTCTTAACTTTAACGGACGAACCTTTAATGCTATCTAACAACTTTATAAGTATACGATTTCCCATTCCATCCATTCCATTGGGAACTTCGAACGTTTCCATAGCATCCAACGATGTCGCGCCTGCTAACAAACCAATTGCAACAGCAATTTTCTTTATATCCATAACTTACTCCATTTAAACAATTAACCAACCAGACGCCACCAGCAAAACCCTCGCCAATATAAAAACCTCCGATAAGGTTATATATTATATATAGCAAGAAATGCGAAATGACAATAGCCTTTTTGAATTTTTTTATATTTTTTACTCTGCGACGTCAAGATATTGTTTTTTACAGAGTTTACTTTTGTTTCTATAGAAAACACCGAGCAACATCCAGCATGCGGTTGGAAAATCCCCATTCGTTGTCGTACCAGGCAACCATATGCGCCATATTGCCAGCGATGACCTTTGTGAGTTGTGTGTCAATTATGGAACTCAGTGGATTATGGTTAAAATCCGACGATACCAGACTTTCATCGGTATAACCCAAAACTCCCTTTAGTGGCCCATTCGAATATCTCACAACAGCTGCATTTAGGTCTTCTGCCGTTGTCCTCAGGGATGTTTGAAACGTAAAATCGACCATCGAAACATTTGCTGTTGGAACTCGTATGGACAATCCGGACAGTCTTCCGGTTAACTCGGGAAAGATCTGTTCTATGGCTTTGGTTGCCCCAGTCGACGTAGGAATCATATTTAAAGCCGCCGCTCTGGCTCGCCGCATATCCAAATGTCCCGCATCTATAAGCCTCTGGTCTCCAGTGTAGGAATGAACCGTTGTGGCAAAACCACTCATAATGCCGATTTCTCCATGAATTGCTCTCACTAGAGGCGCCAAACAATTGGTTGTGCACGAAGCGTTCGAAATAACAAAGTCATTTGCTTTATCGATGGAATCGTCGTTGACTCCGTATACAACCGTGCGGTCGACGTCATTTGACGGACACGAAATCAGCACTCTTTTCGCTCCCGCCTTAAGATGTGCTTGACATTGTGCTTTTGTCTTGAAAACTCCGGTGCATTCCAAGAGCAAATCTATGCCAAATTCGTTCCATGGAAGATTCTCCGGAGATTTTTCCGAAACATACGTTATCCTTTTTCCGTTTATCGAGAACAAAGTATTTGATATTTTCTGAACGTCACAAGAAAACGGTCCATGAACGGAATCGTATTTCAGCAGATGTAACGCTGAATCTATATCTAACAAATCATTGATTGTTACAATCTCAAAATCATATTTGTTAGATTCGAAAAATGCTCTCAGCACTAATCGCCCGATTCTTCCAAAACCGTTTATGGCCACTTTCATTTGTTTGTCTCCGTTGTTCAATCGATTCTTTTTACTATAGCACTAAAGATTTTCTGGGAAGTTAATCCAAAATATTTATATACATCCGAAGATGGAGCGGATTTCCCAAAATCATTCACTCCAAAGAACATTCCATCAGGTCCCAGATATTTTTCCCAACCAAATCCATTAGACGCTTCAATGCCTATGCGCAAATAGTCTCCAAGCACATGTTGTCTATATTCATCCGATTGCTTGTCAAACAATTTCCAGCAGGGCATGCTAACAACATTGGTCGCTATACTCATGTCGTTCAGCATTTTCTTTACATCGAGGGCAATTCCCACTTCCGATCCGGTTGCGATTATGGTTACCTTCTTAAGCGCCTCCATATTGTCCTCGTGCAAGAGATATCCGCCACTGGAACACAGGTTTTCCCGACCGGAGAAGCGAGCGCTTAGAACCCCCTGCCTTGTGAGAAGAATGGCTGATGGATGCTGACTTTTCAGTGCATACTCCAAACATTCCAAGGTTTCTAGAGCGTCAGCTGGACGAAATACATTCAAATTCGGAATGGCTCGAAGCGACGCAATCTGTTCCACCGGCTGGTGCGTTGGTCCATCCTCCCCTACCCCTATGGAATCATGGCTGAAAATGAAAATAGACGGAATCCCCATGAGAGCCGCCATCCGCATATCAGCACGCATGTAATCGCTGAAAGCAAGAAATGTTCCGCCGATGGCCTTTACTTTTCCGCCGGATACAATGCCATTTATAATGGCTCCCATTGCGTGTTCTCGAACTCCATAGTGAATGTAATTTCCGGAGAAATCCGCTTTTTCCACGGCTTTCATACCATCCGCTAGGCATCCGGTGGAAGTTCCAAGATCACAGGAGCCGGAAACCAACATGTCTGTTTCGGACGTCACATGCGACAGAATTTCCGCCGCGCTTGTTCTGGTAGCGGCAAACGGTCTGGATACGAAATATTCTTTTTTTATTTTTCTGAACGCCTTTCTTAAATTTTCATTGAAATCGAACTCCAGATATCCATATTTCTCGGTTTGAGTTTTAACCCATTCTTCATAGATTTCCCGATGACGTACACCAATCACCCGCCATGTCTTTTCTATATATTCGGGAATTTCAAATGGACCGTATGTCCAGTGCAGAGTCTTCATGGCATCTTCTATTTCCTGCTGATCAAGAGCTCCGGAATGAGCCTTCGATGTACCAGCTCGGGATGTTCCAAATCCGATTTGAGTTTTGCAGGCAATTATGGACGGACGCGGATCCTGCTTCGCTGCGGCAATTGCTTTGGCAATGTCATCTTCGTCATGGCCATCTGCGGACGATACGTGCCATCCGTAGGATTCGTAGCGCTTGAGAGTATCTTCGCTGGTGGAAACGTCCACTTTGCCATCAATTGTTATGCCGTTATCGTCCCAAAGCACTATCAAATGACCAAGTGACAGATGCCCGGCAATAGCGCAGGCTTCGTGGGTAATTCCCTCCATTAGATCTCCGTCACCGGCACACACATAGGTGAAGTGATTTATACATTCGTTGCCAAGTCTAGCGTTTAGTAGTCGCTCTTCAATGGCGATTCCAACTGCGTTTGCTAATCCCTGTCCCAGAAGACCAGTGCTAACTTCAATTCCGCAGTCTAGATTATATTCCGGATGACCGGATGTGAGCGATCCAAGCTTTCGAAAATCCTTCAGCTCGTCCAATGTCATTTTTTCGTAGCCAGTCAGATAAAGAAGAGCGTACAAAACCGGAGAGCCATGCCCTCCGGAAAATACCAATCGATCTCGATTCGGCCATCGTGGATCTTTCGGATTAAATACAAGAAAATTTTTGAATAAAACAGTCAGACAATCCGCCATTCCAAGTGCCATTCCCAAATGACCGCTATTTGCATTTCCAACTTCATGAATTGATAAAAAACGGACCGCATTGGCTAGACTTCTGAACATTGTTCCATCCTAAAAGATAAAAGCAAAAAACACCATAACTAATGAGTAACAACCATCTCGTGGCGACATGTTAAAACAAAACACCATCTATTAGCAAGTGATTGCACCGCAGGCATTTTTAAAATAATGCCTGTGCATTATGCACTTTAGCTCTGGAATACAACTTAAAGAAGTTTTTTGATGTTCGGGAAGCAACTTCCTCTTCCGTCACGCCCAGAAGCTCGGCGATTTTCTTGGCAGTGTGCACTACGAACGCCGGCTCGTTTACCTTTCCCCGAAATGGAGCTGGAGCCAGAAATGGCGCATCTGTTTCCACTAGTAATCTATCCAGTGGAATGCTTTTGACTATTTCCTGAAGTGCAGTATTGCTCTTAAATGTAATCACTCCGGAAATCGATATGTAAAATCCTAAATCAAGCGCCTGAAATGCAAATTCTTTACTGCCGCTAAAGCAGTGTATGACTCCGGTAACTCCTGGATGGTTCCTAAGAATAGCAATGGTATCAGACTCCGCCTCTCTAGAATGTATACAGACCGCCAACGTGACGTTGGATCCGTTTTCTGCTTGGTTGCCTTCTGAAAGGTATGCGAGCATTGTCTTCGATGCCGGAGTGGAATTGAAGTTATTCTGGATCCCTACGTTGGTGCTTGCAGCACATGCGTTTTCTCTTGCTGAAACAGCTTCAGCATTGCAAGTACATCTCGCATACCCCTCCGCTGGAGGCAAAGCAGAAAGCGAGTCCAGCGTCACGCTGGTGCTTGCAGCACACGCGTTTTCTCTTGCTGAAGCAGCTTCAGCATTGCAAGTACATCTCGCATACCCATCCGCTGGAGGCAAAGCAGAAAGCGAGTCCAGCGTCACGCTGGTGCTTGCAGCACATGCGTTTTCTCTTGACGAAGCAGCTTCAGCATTGCAAGTACATCTCGCATACGTTTCGGAAGGTGGCGAAGCCATTTTTGGATCCAACGTCACGTTGGCAAGTTGTAGTTCGAATAATTCCTTCTGTTCCTTTGCGCTTTCCTTTGTGTAGTAGTAGTCAAGGCCGATTTCGCCAATTCCCACGCATTTCGTGTTATTACAGTGAGCGTTGATGATGCGAGAAATTTCGTCTAGCGAATATTGCTGATAATGTTTCTGTGCCTCCAATGGATGAACGCCAATGGTGTGAAACACGTTATCATGAGATGCTGAAATCGCCTGCATTTCCTCAATATCAGAAAGCTCTGTGCCGATATTCAAGATGTATTCCACATTGGCATTTTTTGCGCGTTCCACAATTGCACCAATGGAATAGTCATCTGAAGAAGACGCCTCAGCTATTTTCGAGAATTTCTTCAGATTTAAATGGCAGTGCGAATCAACGTAAGACATTGTCTTAGTTATCCTTTGGAAACAGAGTAAATGGTTCTCGGAAATCCTGATCAACAAAATCAGCCTTCATTTCACTGAATAATTTCCCCTCAACATTTATGAAATCAAAAATTTTTCTTGACGTGTCCGGCATAAACGGAGCCAATCCAAATCCAATAGCCCGAATGCTCTCACAGAGCGCCGTCAGAACCTTATGGAGCTTATTCTCGTCACTTTTGGCCAATTCCCACGGCCTCATGTCATTGACGAATTTATTCGATTCGGCTACCAGCTCCCAGACTATGCCGAGAGAAGCGTGCAGCTCCTGCTTTTCCATTAGTGGACGAATCCTATCGATTAGAGTTCTGGAACTGTCGAACAATTTCTTTTCGGTATCGGAGAAATCATAGTCGACCACAAGGCGTCCACCTATTTTCTGTATGAACGCCAGAACGCGCTGCACTAGATTTCCCAAATCATTAGCTAAATCGAACGACACTCGCTTTTTTATGGCTGCTCTGGAAAAATCGCCATCTTCTCCGAATTTTACTTCGCGAAACAGGAAGTATCTCACCTGATCCAGTCCGTATGTTTCTATGATTTCATGCGGATCAACGACGTTCCCAACGGATTTGGACATTTTTTGTCCTTCACTGGTCCACCATCCATGGGCGTAGATTCTCTTTGGAAGTGGCAATCCAGCGGACATTAGAAACGCCGGCCAATAAACCGCATGAAAGCGCAGTATCTCCTTGCCGACCACATGAACGCAGTTCTTCATCATTTCCGAGACATTTTCTGCACTTGCTGGATTCGGAAATCCAAGTGATGTTATGTAATTGGTAAGAGCGTCAATCCACACGTACATCACATGCCCATTGAGATTCGGTATTGGAATTCCCCAGGAAAATCGACTGCGAGATATAGACAGATCCTTTAGACCGCCTTTTACGAAGCTAATGACCTCATTTCTGCGGGAGATTGGCAATATAAAATCCGGATTTTTTTCATACAACTCCAGCAGCCTATCCTGATAATCGGACAATTTGAAAAAATACGATTCTTCCTCCATCCATTCCACAGGAGCACCACTTGGAGCTTTTCCATCAACCACATCGGATTCGGTAACATATTCCTCATCGCGAGCGGAATACCAGCCCGCATAGTTGCTGACATATATATCTTTTTCTATCATTTTCCACAGAGCCTGACATGCTTTTTCGTGTCTTTTTTCCGTAGTGCGAATGAAGTCATCGTAGGACATATTTATTTTATCGGACATATCCCTGAATTTTTGCGACATTGCATTACTAAACTCCACGATGTCGATGCCAGCACTTTCGGCAGATCTCGCTACTTTTACGCCGTGTTCATCTGTTCCAGTGGAAAAATGTACATCCAATCCGTCCAATCGACCAAATCTGGCCAGGATGTCTGCGGCAATACTGGCGTATGCATGCCCAATATGCGGATCTCCATTTATGTAATATATGGGAGTTGTGACACAAAGTTTCATAAAATAATTCCTTTCATAAGCGACTGCCGACGTATACGACAGCGTTATTTTACATTGTTCAAATTGAAATTGATAGTAATTTCTTACGGTAATGCGGTGAGCATGTTTTTCATGGAGCGTTCATCTGGTCGAAAGTGATGGCGCCGTTGATAAAGAAAACGATGAGATGAACGTAGAGTTTTTGTCTAATTTTCGATATTAAACGCCACATATTTTTAGTTCTAAATTTCTGTATGTTGAATCTTTCAGTAAGTTGTCCAATGACAGCTTCGATCAATCTTCTAACGTTCATGATCAGTCCTAAACAGAGCTACTAGAGCCGTCTGACAGATCTCACATTAGCGCAGGTTCTAAGAGCTGCTTGTACTTCTCCGAGATGTATCACATCATTTACTTTTATATCCACAAGTAAATCGAAGAAATCAATAGATCTGTGATCTACTTTTATGTTTGTTATGCTGGCTCCGCTGGAACTAATGACGTTGGTGATAATGGCAAAGCTTTCTGTCTGATTTATTATAACTATGCGCAGTCTCGAGACAAACGTCGATTCCGTTTCATCGTCTTTATTCCATTTGGCTCTGACGAAAACATTTTTTCCTCTTCCAAGATGGGCGCAGCTGGTGATATGTACCACAACTCCCTTCTGGGGAACCAAAATACCTATTATTTTATCGCCAAGTATCGGATGGCAGCATTCGGAAAAGTGTACCGCTATACCCGGAGTGAAATCCATTAGGCAAATGGCGTCTTCCATGACGGCTCTATTGTCATCTTCTCCACTGGAAACCATTGTTCTAACACTATTTAGCGATATTGTTCCTCGGCCTACGTTGTAGTAGAATTTTCCAATGCTACTACAGGAAAAACTTTTATAATCTATGATATATTCCGAAAATTCTGTTTTTGCTGATGAAAATACATTTTTCACCAATTGCAGACCAAGGTTAATAAACTCTTCTTTTTCCTGAGCTTTCACAAATTTTCGTATGCATGATTTGGCTTTTCCAGTAATGACGAATCTTTCCCATGAACTTTCCGGATGCTGATAGGGAGATGTTATGATGTCCACCTGATCGCCGTTTCTGAGAACGGTCTTCAGCGGAACTATTTTCCCATTTATGCGAACTCCAATACATGTGTTTCCAATGGATGTGTGTATTTCATAGGCGAAATCCACAACTGTTGCTCCACGCGGAAGT
Organism: Alphaproteobacteria bacterium; assembly: GCA_025998595.1. Next base: position 10,351 of record BNWE01000039.1, read on the forward strand.
GTTATGAGATCTCCGGCTGGAGTAAAGCAGAATACCTCGTTATCGAACATTTCCAGTTTCGAATGATCCATTACCTCTTCCGGAGTTCCAGAATTCTGCAGTATCGTCAGCAAGCTCTTGATCCAATTGTATTTTTTTGGCTCTTCTCCGCTTTGAATAACGTTCCCATCCTTGTAGGACCAGTGGGCGGCAATACCTTCATCGGCAACTCTATGCATTTCTTCCGTACGAATTTGAATCTCAATTCCCTGTTTGAGGGGGCCGATAACGGTGGTATGGAGCGAGCGATAGTTATTTAATTTCGGAATACTTATGTAATCCTTAAAACGTCCTGGCATTATCTGGAAATGCGTATGTATCACACCAAGAGACAAATAACATTGCTCAATCGTCTTCACTACCACCCTAAAGGCGATAATATCGTTAATTTGCTCGAGAGCGACATTTCTCCGCTGCATTTTCTTCCAGATGGAATAGGCTTTTTTTTCGCGGCCATTGACGACGGCCTCTATTCCAGCCACTCTTAGGACGCGATTAAGCTCGGCAATTGTATTTTGTACGAAATTATCATCTTTGCTTCTTATTTGCTCCAATCTCACGGAAATAGTACTGTATTCATTTGGATGAAGATGATAGAAGGCAATATCTTCTATTTCATCCTTAATGATATTCATTCCTATTCTTTCGGCCAGAGGCGCGTAGATTTCAATTGTTTCCAATGCGATTCTTTTTCTTTTTTCTATGGACGCAATATAGTTTATAGTTCTCATATTGTGTAGACGATCGACCAGTTTTACGATGAGCACTCTTATGTCCTGGGACGTTGCCAGCAGAAATTTACGGAAATTCTCTGCCTGATGCGCCTTAGAAGAGGTGTAATTTACCTTCGATAACTTCGTGACGCCTTCCACAAGAAACGCAACTTCCGATCCGAAAATTTCTTCCAATTCTTCGAAGGTTACGCTGGTGTCCTCTAGAACGTCGTGAAGTAATCCGGTAATTACCGATGGAACATCCAGACGCAGTTCAGCCAGCAGTCTGGCAACCTCCACCGGATGATAAAAATACGGAGAACCAGAAGCGCGCTTCTGGGTTCCGTGAGCCTCCATCGCAAACATGTAGGCTTTTCTGAGCATATCGACATTTACGTCAGGATCGTACGTTTTTACTAAATTTATCAACTCAGCTGAAGTAATCAAAACACAAAAATCCCAAAATTATCCCAGCGATGCTTGCAGCACTAACGTGGCGCTGGCTCCGTTACTAATTCAGCATTGCCAATACATACCGCATACGATGTAACCATAAACGGACCCAACGTCACCTTGGTGTAGCGCGCACCCAACATACTATATCTTAACATTTTACACGATTTTCGTTAATTTTCTACACCAAACGTTTTTTAACAAAAATTAATTCTCGTGCCAACGTTGGAGCAAATAATTATCAACTTCTCAGCTTGACTGTGTACCGATGCATGACGCATAACGGCTGCTCCAAAAAAAATTTATTTTCGCCGTTGATAACCTTTTCTTAAATATTTGCATGTTACAACTGCCATCGATACGTAAGACAGGTTCAAGAGTGGAGTTTTGATATGACGGATTTTTTGATTTCTGAGCATGAGATAATATCGGCAAGAGCTAACGCAAACGATTTTAATCCCTCTCCTTTACCAAAGAAAAAGCGTGCCACCCATGAAAAATCTTCGGTGCAATCTCCATTTTTAAGCGTGATTATCGCTAACTCCGCTCAAAATTATGTAGCCTATTGTGTTTTTTGTTCATTTTTTAGCATTTTCTGCAAAAGCATAGACTCCCTAATTAGGTAGTCTATCCTCAAACAAAAAAGGTTGAAGTTTCAGGAA
>BNWE01000040.1 GCA_025998595.1 Alphaproteobacteria bacterium
CGAGAAGCAACGACAGGAATATCTTAATGAAATCAAAGAGATACCAAAAGAAGAACTTGTTTACGTTGACGAAAGCGGCATAGAAGAATGTTTGATTAGGGAGATGGCTAGAGCGCCTCGTAATGAGTGCGTATACGGTGAGACTTCCGGCAAGAGATTTGCGAGAGAAAATATTATTGCCGGCTGGAACTGCGGAAAAGTACTAGCGCCGATGGGGTTCAAATGCAACTGTGACGCGATATTAGCGGAAACTTGGGCGGAGAAATGTTTTGCGCCAGTGCTCAAACCTGGACAAGTGGTTATTCTGGATAATGCAAAATTCCATAACAAAGAAAAACTGAGGAAAATCATAGAGAAGGCTGGACGCAGAGTGATTTTCTTGCCTCCATATTCGCCAGATTTGAATCCAATAGAACATTTTTGGGATTGGCTAAAAAATAAAATCAGAGATATCATCCATCAGTTTGAAACCTTGGAGGATGCCACATGGCGGCCTCATGAAAATTATCGGTGATTTTTTTGCTGATATTTCAGATGTTTTTCTGATATTTCACCTTTTTTTATCGCATGCCACTGTGGCAAAAAGCAATCGATCAGCTGGTATCTTTGCTACTTTTTTATGTGTTTTTATATCATGTAAGTCCGCTGTATGAGGCCTTAATGTTTGAAATTGCTCAAATACCAACAAAAAACTTGATAATTTTTCATGAGGCCGCCATGGAGGATGCCATGATGGCCGCAGTAAATGCTAAGTGAAGGTGGTATACTTATAGAATTTGGAGATGGATATGTCTGGGCATTCGCAATTAAAGAATATTAGACCTGCTGCGTAGGCATGTTCTTGCTCTTGATAATCAATAGCTCCAGGAGGCTTTTGCAACAGGTTGTTAGCGTGGAATGTATGAGCTCGTGTGATACTCTGTATTTATAATCTTACCATTCCGCAAAATAAGCGCCTGGTTCTGGTGCGACATCATCATCTGGTATGACTATTACATCATTTGGTGCAGCCGCTGTTACCTTGGAGAATTTTACCAATCTCCCTTCATCTACTCCGGCTGTATTATGTGCAGTAGACAACAAACCGTTTCCATATGCACATAGACCCAAATAAATATAGCCAAAATGTTCAGGGTTGTGTGCTGCGAGTGGAGCCCAGTTGCCGCCGATGAGCTTCACCAGCTGCCCCTCAAAAATAGCATATACATTTGCTCCATTAGTGCAGATGTCACTATATGAATGTTCACCACCATGTGTGTTATCAAACTTCTCCCAAGTTCCGGTAATTCTATTGAATTTTGCTAGCCAACTATCAGCACCAAGGCTAGCCAAGACATATACGTTTCCTACATTGTCGATGCATGGCCATGCAAAATCATTTGGAATAACGCCGCCTTGTAAACTAAAAGCTTCAAATGCTGATGTGACATCAGGAGCCCAATGGGCATCATCTCCAATAGTACCGATTAGTTTTTTTAATTCTCCGGTATGTCTATTGAGGCCATATACGATTTCATTTCCGTCTGAACAAAGCCAATGTATGTGCATGCCATCGATTGGATTGCCACCATCTTGCCAGTAATTCCCATTAAAATGGTACACAAAAAGCTTCTTGGTTACAGAACTCAATGTATACACATCGGTTCCATTATAACAAAAACGATAGTGGTCTTCATTAGTATTGAAGCTATCAACGATTGAGGGACTAATCGGATTAAAAGCATTCCCAGCAAACATTAATACCTGTCCACGCTTATAGTCAAAAGCATACTTATCTGTACCTATTGAGAAGGTTTTGGAAAGTTGACCAATTGGCAGATCGGCGCTAACATCAGTACATGCCCATTGCTCTCCATCCATGGCGCAAGTCTCGAACTGCGCAACTAATGCAAATACAGCAACAATCGCGCTATAAATTAGGTTTTTCATATTTTTCTCCTATAATTAATCAATTAAAAACCACAATATAAAGTATTGCACATAAAACATAAAATGTCAAGCAAAAATGCGGAGATTTTTAAAGAAATATCAACATATGTCATTTCCAAAGAAACATCTACCTCCACAATCGCATCCTTAAATTTTTCTGTTGAAAAAGCCGGCTATATCTAAGATAATCAGCTTAATTTATAAAATTTGGAGATGGATATGTCTGGGCATTCGCAATTTAAAAACATTATGTACCGAAAGGGCGCTCAGGACGCGAAAAGAGCCAAGGTGTTCTCGAAGATCAGCCGAGAAATAACTGTTGCAGTGAAGGAGGCCGGCTCAGATCCGGAAAGCAACAGTAGATTGCGGTCCGCTCTCATAAGCGCAAGATCGGAAAATATGCCGAAGGACAACGTCGACAGAGCCATAAAGAAGGCTCTAGGGCCTGAATCGGGAGTCGAGTATCTGTCAGTTCGCTATGAGGGATACGGTCCCGGCGGCGTTGCCATAATCGTAGAGGGATTGACGGACAACAAGAATAGAACCGCTCCGGAAGTCAGGTCTGTGTTCACGAAGTTTTCCGGAAGTCTTGGCGAGACCAACAGCGTTAGTTTTCAATTCGATCACATAGGATACGTATCATACAAAAGAGACGTGGCGTCCGAGGATGATATATTCGAAACGGCACTGGAGGCGGGAGCGTCCGACATAAAAAGCGGGGATGACGTCTTTGAAGTCATCTGTCCTATGGAGCAACTGGCGATTGTGAGGGATGCGCTATCCAAGAAATACGGAGACCCCCTGGAGGCACGCGTAACCTGGAGTCCTCAAAATACCGTACCGGTTGATTCAGAGACTGCAAAGACTTTGCTTAAAATGATAGATTTGTTGGAGGATAACGATGACGTACAATCTGTAGTAGCAAACTTCGAATTACCAGAAGGTTTTGCAGACACATACCAATCTTAACTTTGAGTAAATTTTTATGTTTCAACGATATTTATATGTTGAATTCCGTCGTCGATTCTGCTATTCATTGATATGATTAGTGTGGATCCTGTCTTTTGTTAAAAACAAATGTGTTTTTCGACGTGTGTTGTTTGGGTGTGCATGTCTTTTTTGGTCTATTTCGAATTAATTTTGCAGAGGTCGTAGTATGGTCAGAACATTCACTGAACGCAAAAGGTTCAGAAAGAGCTTCGGTCGAATTAGAGAAGTTGCAACTCTTCCAAATCTTATTGAATTACAGAGAGAATCTTACGAAAACTTTCTGCATTCTGAAAAAACAGAAAATATAAGAGATGACATAGGACTGCGGGAAGCATTCAATGATACATTTCCCATTGGTGATCCAGCCGGGAAGGCACAGATTGATTTCTGCAGCTATCATTTCGATGAGCCAAAATATACCGAAGATGAGTGTCGTAACCACGGACTGACCTATGCAGCATCGCTTCGAGCGATTTTTCGATTGGTAGTTTGGTGTAACGATGAAGACACTGGCGAGAGAGTTATAAAAGACATTAAAGAGCAGGACGTATACATATGTGACCTTCCGCTCATGACAAACGAAGGAACATTCATTGTAAATGGAACAGAACGCGTAATCGTTTCCCAAATGCAGAGGTCACCAGGCGTATTCTTTGATCATGATAACGGAAAAACCCACACTTCCGGAAAATATTTGTTCGCGGCGCACATAATTCCCTACAAGGGGGCGTGGCTGGATTTTGAATTCGACGCCAAAGATCTCATTTGCGTGAGAATCGATAGAAAAAGAAAGATATTAGCGACGACTCTCCTGATGGCTCTTGACTCAGCCCAAACGGAAAAGGAAAGAGAAGAAAATTCCGATAAAGAATTCAAACCTTTTGAGGTTCAGGGCATGGATCGTGAGGAAATTCTCTCCTACTTCTATGAAAATTATGAAATAAAGCATAATGCTAGCGGTATGTTATCAATGACCTATGAGCCCGCTCACTGGAAAGGAGTCAAGCTAGAAAAGGATCTCATAAATGCTAAAACCGGCGCGGTGGCGGTTGCTGCCGGAGAAAAAATAACGTCTCGTCTCTCCAAAACACTGAAGGAGGATGGACTGGAAGAAGTCGTCGTATTTGCCGAAGATCTTATTGGGAAATACAATGCTCTTGATGTCATTGACGAAAGTACCGGTGTTGTAATAGCAGAAGCCGGCGACGAGTTGACGGATGTATTGATCGCAAAAATCATTGAGCAGGGTGCGAAGTTTGCCGTTTTGCGCATAGATCATACGGAAGTTGGTGGATACATAAGAAACACCCTCGCCGTCGAAAAATGCAATAATCGTGAAGAAGCGTTGATTGAGTTGTTCCGGGTCATGCGTCCTGGAGAGCCGCCAACCGTCGACAGTGCCCAAGAAGTATTCAGAAATCTATTCTTCAATAAGGATCGCTACGATCTTTCCGCCGTTGGTCGCGTAAAAATCAACGGAAGAATCGGTGTGGATAGACCGGAAAGTCTCGGCACATTAACAAAAGATGACGTTCTCAGAATCGTCAAAATATTGCACAAATTAAAGGACGGTATTGGTACCGTCGACGATATCGATAACTTGGCCAATAGAAGAGTCCGGTCGGTCGGTGAGTTGCTGGAAAACCAATTCAGAATCGGCTTGATTCGCATGGAACGTGCCATACGGGAGCGCATTGGTTCCATCGATGTTGAGAATGCCGTTCCCAACGATATAGTGAACGCAAAACCGGTTTCGTCTGCCATAAGAGAGTTCTTCGGATTATCTCAGCTGTCGCAGTTTATGGATCAGACCAATCCCTTAGCTGAAATCACCCACAAAAGACGCATTTCGGCACTTGGTCCCGGCGGTTTGACGAGGGATAGAGCTGGTTTCGACGTTCGAGACGTGCACACCACACACTATGGCCGCATATGTCCGATTGAAACTCCAGAAGGTCAAAACATTGGTCTCATAAACTCGTTGGCCGTATTCGCCAGAGTAAACAGATACGGATTCATAGAAACTCCCTATAGAAAAGTTCTGGATCATAAGGTAACCGACGAGGTTGTCTATCTTTCGGCAATTGAAGAAGAAAAGCATACCATAGCGCAGGCAAATGCTCCCATAACCCTCGATGGTAGGTTTAAAGAGGAATTTGTGACCTGCAGAAGAAACGGAGACTTCATCAATGCTCCCCGAGATACCATAGATTACATGGACGTTTCTCCGAAACAGACCATATCCATAGCTGCCGCCTTAATTCCATTTTTGGAAAACGATGACGCCAGCCGCGCTCTCATGGGAGCGAACATGCAACGTCAGGCAGTTCCATTGCTCCGGGCTCAGGCTCCTCTGGTGGGTACAGGCATGGAATCGGTCGTCGCCAGCGATTCCGGCGTGGCTGTTTCCGCAAAAAATGACGGCGTTGTGGATCAGGTGGATGCCGATCGCATAGTCGTGCGTTCCATTGGAAGTGATTCTCACGTTGGCGTGGACATTTACAATCTCAGAAAATACAAGAGATCCAATCACAGCACATGTCTCAATCAGAAGCCACTGGTGAAGAAGGACGACATTGTAAAGAAGGGCAATATTATTGCGGATGGAGCAGGTACGGACATTGGGGAATTGGCGCTTGGACAGAACGTTCTGGTGGGATTCATGCTCTGGCATGGATATACATTTGAAGACGCCATTATAATCTCCGAACGTCTGGTGCAGGAGGATTACTTTACGTCGGTTCACATTGAAGAATTCGAAGTAATGGCTCGTGACACGAAACTCGGTAACGAAGAAATCACGCGTGACATTCCCAACGTTTCGGACGATTCACTGAGAAATCTTGATGAATCTGGTATCGTTCACATTGGAGCCGAAGTGCAGGCGGGCGATATATTAGTCGGTAAGGTGACGCCGAAGGGTGAATCTGCCATGACTCCGGAAGAAAAACTTCTCCGAGCAATCTTTGGAGAAAGAGCGGCAGATGTGAAAGACTCATCTCTGAGAGTTCCTCCGGGAGTGCGCGGGACCATCGTTGACGTCAAGATTTTCTCCCGAAGTGGTGTGGAAAAAGACGAGAGAGCCATAGCCATTGAGCATAAGGAAATCGAGTCCTACAAAAACGATCTGGACGCAGAAAGAAAGATTATAGAAGACGTATACTATCGTCGATTGAAGGATATGTTGATGGGGCAGGTGGTGCGAAGCGCTCCGTTACGGTGCAGAGATCCTAAAATTTCAGAATCTTATCTTGCCTCTCTGACTCGTGGTCAGTGGAGACAGATCGTTGTAGAAGATACACTTGTGGCGACTGATATAGCCAGTTTGCATGTGGATTTCAATGTAATCCTGACTAATCTCCAGAAATCGTTCGAGGAAAAAGTCGAAAAGCTCTGCAAGGGTGACGATCTTCCTCCGGGAGTTCTGAAAATGATCAAGGTTTACGTAGCCGATAAGCGTAAACTGCAGCCGGGCGATAAATTGGCCGGAAGACATGGTAACAAGGGTATCGTTTCGAAGATTCTTCCGGTGGAAGATATGCCGCATTTGGAAGATGGTACTCCTCTGGATATCATATTGAATCCACTCGGTGTTACTTCGCGCATGAACGTGGGACAAATTCTGGAAACCCATCTGGGATGGGCGTCAAAGGGATTGGGTAGAAAAGTTCGCAAGGTTATGGAAACAGTCCAAAGCGACGCACAGCTCATGAAAAATCTTCGTGTTGAGCTGAAAGATATATACGATAATGCAAAAGATAGAAAGGACTTGGACGCTCTATCCGATTACGAACTGGCCGAAATGGCGACGAATGTCGTGAACGGCATACCGATGGCAACTCCTGTGTTTGACGGAGCTCGAGAAGATGAAATCGTGAAAGCTTTGGAGAAAGCTGGATTCGATGCGTCTGGACAGGTCACACTGATAAATGGCCGCACCGGAGAAGAGTTCGATCGCAAAGTCACTGTTGGATGCATATACATGTTGAAATTGCATCACATGGTCGACGATAAGATTCACGCCCGTTCCATAGGTCCGTACAGTCTTGTTACGCAGCAACCTTTGGGAGGAAAAGCACAATTCGGTGGTCAAAGATTCGGAGAAATGGAGGTCTGGGCATTGCAGGCATATGGTGCGGCCTATACTTTGCAGGAAATTCTGACAGTTAAGTCTGACGACGTCACCGGAAGAACAAAAGCCTATGAATCCATCATCAAGGGAGAGGATAACATAGTTCCGGGAATACCTGAGTCGTTTAACGTGCTCATGAAGGAATTGTGTGGACTTGGACTTAACTTTGAATTTCAGCAGGATCCTGTGGAACCTGGAATGGAATCTAACGTGTAGGTGATCACAGCTTTTATTTTATAGTCGATATAATAGGAAGGTCTAATGGCGAATCAGTTGCAGAAAATTTTTGGACAGATCAGCAATCTAAACAGTTTTGACTCCATAAAGGTTTCGATCTCTAGTCCTGAGAGAATAAGATCGTGGTCATTTGGTGAGGTAAAAAAGCCGGAAACCATAAATTATAGAACGTTCAAACCGGAAAGAGACGGATTGTTCTGCTCCCGCATATTCGGGCCAGTGAAGGACTACGAATGTCTCTGCGGTAAGTATAAGCGCATGAAATATCGTGGCGTAATCTGCGAAAAATGTGGCGTCGAGGTAACTCTTTCGAAGGTCAGACGCGAACGTATGGGACACATTGAGTTGGCGTCTCCGGTCGCTCATATTTGGTTTACGAAATCACCTCCCAGCCGAATAGCGCTGCTTCTGGATATTACGTCCAGCGAAATGGAAAGAGTTCTGTACTTCGAAGATTATGTTGTGATTGATCCAGGGATGACTCCGCTGAAGCCGTATCAGCTGTTGACTGAGGATGCGTATTTCAAGGCTCAGGACGACTACGGCGAAGATGCGTTCAGTGCTGGAATCGGAGCGGAAGCTTTGTATGCCATGTTATCGCAAATCGATCTCAAGAGAGAAAAAGAAAAACTGCGCGTAGAATTGAAGGTCGTCACTTCGGATATGAAGCGTCGTCGTCTGGTGAAGCGTCTTAAGCTTGTGGAATCTTTTCTGAATTCCAGTACCCGTCCCGAGTGGATGATTATGCATTGCATACCAGTCATTCCGCCAGAATTGCGTCCGCTGGTTCCTCTGGATGGAGGAAGATTCGCTACGTCTGATCTAAATGACCTATATCGTCGTGTTATAAATAGAAATAATCGTCTCAAGAGACTGTTGGAACTAAAAGCTCCGGAAATAATCGTAAAAAACGAAAAAAGAATGTTGCAGGAATCTGTGGACGCCCTATTTGACAACGGCCGCAGAGGCAAGGTCATCACCGGCACTGGCAAGAGGCCGCTCAAGTCTCTTTCGGACATGCTGCGCGGAAAGCAAGGTCGTTTCCGCCAGAACCTGCTGGGAAAGCGTGTGGACTATTCCGGACGTTCGGTGATCGTTGTTGGTCCTGAGTTGAAATTACATCAGTGTGGTATACCAAAGAAAATGGCGCTCGAGCTGTTTCAGCCGTTCATCTACTCGAGATTGGAGAGATACGGTCTTGCAACGACTCTAAAAGCTGCCAAGCGTATGGTGGAAAAAGAACGCCCTGAAGTCTGGGACATTCTGGAAGAGGTCATAAGAGAGCATCCTGTTTTGTTAAACCGCGCTCCTACGCTTCACAGACTCGGTATTCAGGCCTTCGAGCCGGTTTTAGTGGAAGGAAAAGCTATAAAACTGCATCCGCTGGTTTGTACCGCTTTCAACGCTGACTTCGACGGAGACCAAATGGCCGTGCACGTTCCGCTGTCTCTGGAGGCTCAATTGGAGTCGAGAGTCCTCATGATGTCCACGAATAACATCCTGAGTCCTTCCAGTGGTCGCCCGATTATTCTTCCAACCAAGGACATAACTCTTGGAATCTATTACCTAACAATGGAAAAGTTGGGAGAAAAAGGCGAAGGAATGATCTTTTCATCCATTGGAGAGATAGAGCACGCTCTACAAGAAGGAGTGGTCTGTCTTCATGCAAAAGTAAAGGCCAGATATCACCAGATTCAGGAGGATGGATCCTACAAAGCGACAACTGTTGATACAACTCCTGGCCGCATGATTCTGTCCCAGTTGCTGCCAAGACATCCGGGCATAGACTTCAGCATTATCAATAAGTTGATGACCAACAAGGAATCTGCGTCCGTTGTCGAAACCGTATATCGCGTTTGCGGTCAAAAGAGCGCAGTGATCTTCTCGGATAAATTGAAAGATCTCGGCTTCCTATATTCCACGAAATCTGGAATTTCCTACGGAAAGGACGATCTGGTCATTCCGAGCAACAAAAAAGAAATCGTAAAAGATACAAGAGCTTCTGTTGCAGAATACGAACGTCAATACATGGACGGTCTCATTACCTCCGGCGAAAGATACAACAAAGTCGTTGATGCTTGGGCAGTCTGCAGTGATAAAGTTGCCGATTCCATGATGAAACAGATATCGAAAATCGAAGTGGGAGTTCCCGTGAACCCCGTGTACATGATGGCTCATTCGGGAGCTCGAGGATCCATTACCCAGATGCGTCAGGTGGCTGGTATGAGAGGACTGATGGCCAAGCCGTCCGGCGAAATTATCGAAACGCCAATTATTTCCAACTTCAAGGAAGGTCTGACGGTTTTGGAGTACTTCACCTCCACTCACGGAGCTCGAAAAGGTATGGCGGACACGGCTCTCAAAACTGCCAACTCCGGATATCTCACCCGTCGTTTGGTTGATGCGGCTCAGGACTGCGTCATTGTAAAAGACGATTGCGGAACCAAAAACGGCATCGTCATTAAGGACATCATTTCCGGTGGAGACGTAATTTCAGCTCTATCCGAAAGAGTCTTGGGAAGAACCGTTGTGGATGACGTTATCGATCCGCTGTCCGGCGATGTCATTGTAAAATCCGGAGAATTAGTAGATGAACGACTGGTCAAGAAAATCGAAGATGCCGGCATAAATGAAATTCGCATTAGATCTGTTCTCACCTGCGAGTGCAAAGAAGGCATTTGCGCCAATTGCTATGGTCGAGATCTGGCCAGAGGTGTCAAGGTAAGCATTGGAGAAGCTGTCGGTGTTATTGCAGCCCAGTCCATTGGTGAGCCTGGTACTCAGCTCACCATGCGTACGTTCCACATCGGAGGAACCGCGCAAAAAGGAACGGAAATGTCCTCCATTGACGCCACCTACGACGGAACTATCGCCATTAGAGATGGTAAGACGGTCACTAACAGCGATGGCTACAGCATCGTAATGAACAGAAGCGCCGAAGTGGTCATTCTGGACGACAAAGGAAAAGAAAGAGCTGTGCATAAATTGCCTTTCGGATCGCGGTTATACGTGTACAACGGAGACAAGGTAACCAAGGGATCGAAGTTGGCCGATTGGGATCAGTTCACATCTCCGGTTCTCACCGAAAGATCAGGAAATGTGCGCTATGCCGATCTCATCGAGGGAATCTCTCTCAAGGAGTCGGTGGACGAATCAACCGGTGTTTCGACCTACGTGGTATCCGATTGGCGCCAACAGGCCAGATATGCGGATCTAAAACCAAGAATCATATTGGAAGATGCCAATGGAAAGCCGTTGCTACTGCCTAACGGACAGGAAATTCGCTATTCCCTAAGTGCCAACTCCATCATTTCCGTGAAAAATGGCGATGCCGTAAATGTCGGAGATATACTTGCCCGCGTTCCGCGAGAGACGTCCAAAACAAAGGACATCACCGGAGGTTTGCCACGAGTTTCTGAGCTATTTGAGGCAAGAATTCCTAAAGATGCAGCCATAATAAGCGAACACGAAGGACGCGTGGAATTCGGTAAGGACTACAAAGGCAAGAAGCGAATAATTGTTCGTCCGGAAGATGACTCACTCAATCCAATGGAGTATCTGGTTCCAAGATGGCGTCAGGTGGCCGTAAAAGAAGGCGATATCGTATCCAAGGGAGATATACTCATCGATGGAAACAGAGCGCCCCACGATATTCTGCATGTGCTGGGAGTTGAAGCGTTGGCTGATTATCTCATCAATGAAATCCAGGACGTCTACAGATTGCAGGGTGTGAAGATCAATGATAAACACATCGAAATCATTGTTAGACAAATGCTCCAAAAAGTGAGGATTTCTTCGCCAGGAGATAGCACGTTCATTCCTGATGAGCAGGTGGATCGCATGGACTTCGAGGAAGAAAACGAGCGCGTTGAGAAAGAAGGAGGCATGCCAGCAATTTCCTATCCGGTGCTGCAAGGTATCACGAAGGCATCGCTGCAGACACGGTCGTTTATCTCGGCTGCATCCTTCCAGGAGACAACTCGAGTTCTGACAGAAGCCGCCATAACTGGCCGCGTCGATCGTCTCACCGGTCTCAAGGAAAACGTGCTGGTGGGTAGATTAATCCCCGCAGGAACAGGCCTCGTAGTCGGAAAGATGAGGAAAGCCGCCCTCATCAAAGACGCCGAAGCCATGGCTGCCAGTAACGCTCGCCTGTTGGAAAATCCAGCTTGAAGCTGGACCCGCTAATGCTATCGCGAGCTTCGGGAAGGTATGCGAGATGTAATTGCAACGTTAAAGCGGTTTCGGCAATGGGAAACGCCCGTGGTGCAACCACTCAGGAGCATTTAATTTTTGAAAAGCATTGCTCAATGTGGTTTTCTTTTCTTTGATTCCTACGGCTCTTCTAGCCTCTGAATTGTAAATTATGAGTGTACCAATCAACAATTGAAAAGGTTATACTCTCATTGGTTGTCTGTGGGGTAATCCTGCAGACGCGGCATGGTAGCCAGTCTCTGAATAATGCCTAAAGAGCCTTTTGTCATATGTGGAACCGTACTGTTTCCATTCAGTGCGAATGGTAGCACGTGCTTCAAAGCACCTTTACAATCAGGAGTTTAACATGATTTCGCAGCAATTCACAAACTTTATTGGCGTCGATGTTTCTTTGGATGAAATCAATTACGACCTGCTAAAGCAGGAGGTATGCTAAGAATCTGAAGATACGCTGAATGCGGATAAATCCTACTTTTCGTCCCATACCTTGAATTCATTTGGCCCATCACTTTGGTTTTCTATGTA
>BNWE01000041.1 GCA_025998595.1 Alphaproteobacteria bacterium
CTTTCTCTATCATTCATCCTCTGAGTCTAAAACTTCTAATACGCTAAAGCAATTCACGCTAAAGCGTAAGGTTTATAACCGACCCGTGGAAAATTAAAAACCCTTCTTCAGGAATGACTTGTTAGTTAAATTCACACAGGTAACAAAAATTCGAATATTTGTTAGTTTGTGGTAAAAATGGATACCAAACAATGGATCCAGAGCTCCAAAAGAAGCACTCACGACAACGTTGAATCTCTAGGAAATAGCCCTGCAAAATTAACCAAAGTCCAACCAGTTTATGTTGAAATGTATACGAGATGCATATACAATGCAAAGGCAATTTGTGGATTGAAGATGACGCTCGCATACAATGAAGAAAGTAGCAAAGCAGTAATCGGAGCCAGCCTCAGACTGGCGTCTGGACCTTGTGCTAAACATCCGAATTGGGTATCTCCAACCGGAGAGCTGGCAGGGCGATCTCACAGATCAGTCGATGGATTATCTATGATTCAGGAAGTACTTGATCTTCACAGAAAAATTCTATCAATTCCAGACGATTATTATATAGGTATTGTAAGTGCGTCCAGTACTGGCGCCATGGAAACGTTAATGTGGTCTCTTTTGGGAGCCAATGGAATCGATATACTTTCTCACTGTGTTTTCAGTAAGCATTGGGAAAACGACATAGTCAATGAGCTAAAGCTAAAAGATGTTCGTGTATTCAGAGCAGAATTTCCAGAAATGGCAGATACATCAAATGTCGATTTTGATAGGGACGTTGTATTTTGCTGGACTTCAACCACGTCCGGAGTATCTTTCAAAAACGCCGACTGGATAAAATCTGATAGAAAAGGACTCACAATCTGCGATGCTGCATCGGCGATGTTCATGTTTGATCTCGACTGGAGCAAATTAGATGCTACAGCGTTTTCGTGGCAAAAAGGGCTAGGAGGGGAGGCTGGATTTGGCGTGATTGTGCTCAGTCCGAGGGCAATAGCGCGATTAGAGTCGTACAAACCGTCGTGGCCTATGCCGAGAATATTCCGAATAGCAAACGATAAAAAAGTGAACTTCGATGTTTTTAAGGGCTGCACCATAAATACTCCGTCAATGATTTGTATTGAGGATTTCCGAAATGCGCTGCTGTGGGCAGAAAAAATTGGAGGTATACAAGCTCTTATACAGAGAATAGAAGCGAATTATGCCGTTGTAAGTCAATGGGTTTCTCAAAGTTCTATATTTAAATTTTTGGTAGACGAAAAATATCGGGCACATCATATTGCATGCTTCGATATAGTTTCGGAGGAATATCAAAAATTATCAGACGCCGATAAGTGGGAGTTTCTGAAAAAAATAATCAGATTCTGTGAGCATGAAAAATCCGGATTCGATTTCATCGGGCATATTCTAACAAAACCGCATCTGCGAGTATGGTGTGGCCCAACTATTGAAGCAGATGTTCTCAGAAACTTTCTTCCAAAGATCGAAAGTGTCTTGCTAACGTGACAATCTATGCCAGACTGGCGTTTTCTCATGCTGAAGCAACTGCAACATCAAAGATAGTGCTCGTATACAATAGACCTGTTGCAAAAGCCTCTTGAAACCCCTGATTATCAGGACTAAAAATCGGCCTACGCAACAGGTCTAATGAAGAAGCTTGCAAAACAGAAAATGCCTGTGATGCAATCACCTAAGGTGTGCATCAGGTAAATTTTATTTAGTTATTTTTCTGCGTACCATTGAAAACCTGACGTCTGACGCAAAACAAAAAACGATAAAATATTATAAAATGAAAGGCAAAAACAATATTTTTGCTTGACATTTTATTTTTAACAGTATATAATATCATTATGTTTATTCAATATAGGAGAAAAAATGATGAGTAACATAATTAATAAGATAGCGGGCTTTTTGTTTGCCATAGGCGCGCTATTGAGCTTTTCAGGAGATGTAGAGGCGGCAGTTACTGCCACAAAAAAGTTACCACCAAGTGATACGTGGTTAAATAAAGTAACGCCTGGAGGAAGACAAGCTGATGTTATTATTTGGAATAAAAGAAACTATTCAGTTCCGGGCCATCCTGAATGGAGTTATTATGTATTATTGGGACAACGCAATTACGAAGAGGAAGCCTGGAGTGATTTTGGTGGAGGCGAAGAAGATGGCAGCAACCCTAGTCACATAGACAAAAGAACCAATAAACCAAAAGACGACAAAGGCCATTTGAGTGTAACTGCCGCACGTGAAGTCTGGGAAGAAACCGGATATATCTTCAATTCAGACGAATTATCTAAATCATCCAAAAAAGGCTTATCTTGCGATTCTGATCCTGGGCGTCACGCTAAATGCAGAACATTTGTAGCATATAATATAAGAAAGCCAGAAATAATTCCAGGTGAACATCCTGAACATCGCTACTATCGGTGGGTTTCTCTAGATGACCTCATTGAGCTTGTTATCAAAAATCCAAATTGTAATTCTATGGGGAAAAAAGGTGATAGGACAAAGCCAGACAAGACAGCACCAGTTACGCTTCATTATCTTAATGCTAATAACCAATCAGTAACTGACCAGTTTGAGATTTATGGTGCTTTTCTTAGGACTATTAAGAGTACGGGAGTTAGGCAAATATTGGAGGCAATCCGCGATGGCAACTTGGATAGTGAAATAAAATAGCCAATCTCGGTTGGAGAAGGCGGACATTTCTTCTCGCATCTGATATTTATCTCACGGGCTCCCCAATGGGGGCCCTAGGGCTTCAATAGAGACAAACATTTTTCGTAGGCTTCGTTCAATTGATCCGCCGTTGTACTGTATGGAGGCATGAAATATATCACGTTTCCCAATGGTCTAATCATGAAACCTGCATCTAGCATTTGGCAAATGTGTCGATCTCTTTCCTGATAATTTTTTACCCGAAACGCAGATATGGTTCCCAGATACCTAATTTCGTCCAATAAATCGTTGTCCACTAATTTCTCAGCCCAGTGTTTGTGCGTATTTTCTATTGCTCGAATGTTGTTCTGCGTGTCGTCTGAAAATAAAATATCAAATGAAGCTAGTGCTGCCGCGCATCCCAGTGGATTGGCCGTGTAGGAATGTCCATGCACAAACGCCTGCTTCATAGAATCCCCTAGAAACGCCTCAAATACCTCGTTGGATGTTATCGTCAGCGACATTGGAAGAAATCCGCCGGTCAGCCCTTTAGAAATACACATTATATCCGGTGTCCGAGCCGGACTGGCGTTTTCTGCTTTGCTACCTTCTGAATTGTATGCGTTCTGTGCTTGCAATGTCGAAGTAGTTTCAGCAATGGTTGCACCACGAGCGTCTACTCTTATTGAAGCGCCTTCGACATTGCAATCACATCTCGCATACCTTTCCGTTGGTAGCGAAGCAGAAAACGAGTCCAGCATCATGCTGGTGTGAGCAAACAGTTTTCCGGTTCTGTAAAAGCCAGTCATTACCTCATCGAAAATCACCAATATGCCATTTTGCTTGGCCAAATCGTATATTTTTTGCAAAAATTGCGGACGAATCATTCTCATACCGCCAGCTCCCTGTATCATCGGCTCAAGAATGATCGCTGCAACGTTTTGGCCGTGTTTCTCTAGACATTGCTCGTATTCTGCCAGTGCGTTTTGCTCTTTTCCTTCGATGTTTTTGTCTCCAATCCATGTGGACGGCCACGGCATTTTGAAGCTATCGAAACAAATGCCGGAAAAAGTCTCGTGATATCCGGTTCCCACACTCATGGCTCCAACTGTGTCTCCGTGGTATCCTCCCTGAAAGCTGATGAATTTATTTCTGCCGGTAACCCCTTTATTTATCCAGAATTGATAGGACATCTTCAGAGCGATTTCCACTGCCGTTGAGCCGTTATCCGAGAAGAAAAAGCGACATAATTTTGGAGATAAAACCGTCGATAATTTTTCGCACAACTCTTCCGCAGGATCGTGGGAAAAACCCGCAAAGATCACGTGCTCCAATTTTTTTGCCTGCTCGTATATCGCTTCGGCGATTTTCGGATGGGCGTGTCCGTGTAGATTGACCCACCAGCTGGAAATTAAGTCCAGATATTTATTGCCGGCTTCGTCGAAAACATAGGAACCGCATCCGCGCACTATCTTGATACTGTCGGCGGCGGTCTTTTCCTGCGTAAAAGGCCTCCATATTTTTGTACTTTTCATAATAACTCCAACATGTTTTTTAACATGGACGGAAATACGGTACTCCGCAACGTGTTCCCATCGATTTTTTCTAGTTTATGCAGTTCAGCAAAAACCATAATCTTTGCAAATTTTTCAATGGCCTGAACGTTATCTGGATTTGCTTCTCCATTTACAATTACTCCGAGCAGCGGCATACCTCTTCTACGAAGGGCTTCGATACTGAGACAGGTGTGGTTAATGGTTCCCAGTCCACTTCTCGCCACTAGAATTATCGGCAATTTAGTGCTTTCGATAAAATCGATGTAAAACATATCATCGTTTAGTGGAACATATAGCCCACCGGCCGCTTCAATAAGTAGGTTTTTATCCTGAGGAATTATTATTTTCGATATATCGATTTTCCTATTTTCCCGAGCAGCTGCCATATACGGAGAAAGCGGATTTCTAAATACGTATGATTCCGGATGGATCTTTGCATCAGTAAGACTTCTAACATATGAAGAATCAGAGCTTACACTAGCTCCGAACTCATCAACTATACAACCAGTCTGCACTGGCTTCCAGTAGCTGCAAGTGATGTGTCGACATATCCAGACGGAAACAGTTGTTTTTCCAACGTCTGTGTCCGTTCCAACTATCCAAAATCGCATTTTATTCCTTCTTACTTGATAATACGGTGGTTGTACCACAGGCATTTCATTAAATAGCGCATGTGCTACAAGCACCAATTTAATTCGATAATACGCCGAAAAAAACTCTATAGGAAGTCGCCAACGATCCACTTTCTGCACTTGTTGCAGGATGAAGTGCTCGCAATATCGAAGCGGACTCTTTATAAGAGTAAACGCCCGTGCGGCACGTACTTGCTCCTATGAGTTTCAAATATTTTACAAAATCCAAAGCAGATTTAAATGTTAACGGATATGTTTTTTCCTCCGCAATGAAATAATTCGCGAGATTGCGCAAACTCATCATTTGATCGAAAGATTTGTATGGCATGCGATGCGGTTCTATGCCATGAGCTTCCAGTAGATCGTACCATTCGTCAAATGTTCCGAGAATCGGCAGAGCGAAGGCAATTGTACGCGTATATTTCAAATTTTCGGCGATAAACGCTTCAATATCGCGAAACCACTGCATTGCCATACTGGAGATCAATACATCGAAGCCGCGAATGGGAAAATCTTCGGCGTTTGCATTTATATAAGACACACGGCCATGATATTTTTCCTTGGCATGCGCTAGCATTTCAGAGGAAATATCCATAAGAGTCAGCGACACATCTGGAAATGCCTTGAGTAATTCTTCCGACAAAATCCCCGTTCCAGCCCCCACATCAACCAGCTTGAAGCTGGACCCGTTTTCTTCTTTATTATAATCTGCATGGTATGCGTGATGTGCTTGCAATGTCGCGTCTGAATAAATGCCAGTGACCGGCGCCATCTTCAAAATGGATATTAAATGCCGCGCTATTTCGACATGCGTAGACGCCGACGAATCGTAGGTATCGGCGGCCTTACCAAATCTCAATTTTACCAGGTCACTGTAGTGCATCCACAAACTTCATGATTTCGTCATAAACCGCCTTTGCATTTTTATATCCCAAACAGTGGCCGGGACACTCCAAAAACTTCACTTTATCAGGAAAATCACCTTCGACGACGGCAGCATCAAGTACCGGATCATCTCGAGTGGCAAGAATCATGTGCTCCAGACCAGCTGGAACGAAATACTTCAGCCTAAGCTTTTTTAAATCCTCCAGAAGAAGATCGTAGTTCAATTGCTCCAAGCTGATTTCCGGCGAATCCTGGCGAAATTCCCTCCAAACCTCAACGGGATATTTCTCAAATGCCGCAATCGTTTTTTCCAGAATCATGGATCGTTTTCTGTGCAATTGCGGATCGTCAGACAGAAAATTCACAAAAGACTGCAAACCAACAATCGCTCTCAGATTTTTTTCTTTTTCCAGTAATTTTACAAAACCGATGGAATGCCCAATCCCAATCCACTCCAACGTGACGATGGTTGCACTATGGGCGTTTTCTGCTTCACTACCAGCAGCAGGGTACGCAGGGAGTTCTGCAGCATTAAAACGCGATCCAGGAAAATAAACGGATCCAACGTCACGTTGGTCTAGAAAACGACACGGAAAATCCTTGAACAACGGAGCTAAATTATCCCAATATGAGCTATCGTATCCCCATCCATGATGAAAAACGAATCCCAAAGACATACTATACTCCTTTGTTTCTCTGGCGGAAACTTTCATATAAAGACACAGTTGCGGCCTGAGCGGCATTCAGCGTAGTGAATTGCCCGATTTCCGGTAATTTCACCAGAAAATCGCAGGATTCCTTGGTCAATCGTCGCATCCCCTCCCCTTCGCTTCCTACAACAAATATAAATTTATCGTTCAGCTGAATTTCGTCCAGATTTTTTTCGGATCTTTCGTCAAGTCCTAGACACCAAAAACCGTGTTTTTTCAAGAAGTTAATGCTGTGAACGAAATTTACTACGCGAATCAGCGGAACGTTTTCCAACGCTCCGGACGCCGCCTTCGCCATTGCCGGAGTTAAATCCGGACTGCCGTTTTCCGTAACAACGACGGCGCGTGCTCCAAATACAGCAGAAGCCCTCAGGATACTGCCGATGTTTTGGGGATCCGTAACCTGATCCAGAAAAACCAGCGGACGCTTATCGGACTCATCTTCCACGGACTCTTCCAGCGAGTATTCCGGCAAATTCTTTACATAAGCCGCGCATCCCTGGTGTGTTGTTTCATTTCCAAAAGTAGCTGCAAAGAAGTCTCGACTAACTACCTCGAATCTTATGGATTTGTCGGCACGTTCGCATTCATCCAGAAAATTTCGACACGATTCCAGAACGACAACGCGATCAAATTCCCTTTCGGGATTCGCCAAAGCCGCCTTTAGAGCGTGCTTCCCATAGATCCACATATGATTTTTTATCTTTTTTTTCATATCATTCCGCTGACAAGACCAAATACACCACTGTTAATAGCAGGACTACGGCACGTTTGCAACAGACGACTTCAAATTCTCCGAGAGGAATCAGGTCCGTTTAATTTTCCATAATTAGAGAAAGAGCTTTCTGTTGAGATATCGAGTTGTAGAAGCGCATTTGCGACACAGTCATCTTCAATTTACAGGCTAATCCGATAAGAAGATTCCGCAAAGCAGCCATAATTTGCGGCGAATTTCCATTGCGAATTGTACGTCGATCTTCGTGAAAAATCATGTCACGAACTCAATGAATGCCTCTGGCCTGACGGATTCCGCGGATCCTCTATACTTGAAAATATTTCACTCAACTTTGACATAAAACCTCAATTACTTAAAGCTTCCTCAATTTACATCAATTGTTAGCATATTCCGGGAATTAAATAGCCATGTTCTATGTTTCGAAACAAAAAAATATTCTTGTCATTCTGGAGCTTGATGTGGTATTATATCCTGTAGTGTGTAAATTATTGTAGGGTTTGAGATGGGGGCTGTTGTTGGTGATTTGGTATTTAAATTAATTTTTAGTGATTCTCGCAGTAAAAAAATGCTAATTCATCTGTTGAATAGCATCATTGTGGGGGCAAAAGATAATCCAATAGTGGATTTGCAGATTCGAAAAACAGAGCTGTTACCGGAATATTTTGGCGGCAAAGAAGCACGTATAGATATTTTAGCCGAAGCGTCCGATAAGCGCCGTGTAAATGTGGAGATCCAACGACAAAGTCAAAGTTATTTTATCAAACGCTCTCTATTCTACTGGGCTGAGATATATTTTCAGCAGCTGCAAAAAGGTGGGGAGTTCTATGAGCTTTGCCAAACTATTTGCATAAATATACTCGAAGAAAATATATTTAAAGATGATCGTTTCTGGCATACCTACCATATGAGAGAGGATGAGACACATGAGCTTTTGACGGATGTGGAGGAAGTCCACTTTTTGGAATTGACTAAGTTAAAGGAGTACCAAGAGGATAATCCAGTTACTTGGTGGATTGAGTATATCAAGAATCCGCATTCGAAGATTGTTGATAAGATAGGCGAATTTGAGCCGATAATAAAGGAGGCAGTGAAAATGTTTGATATTGTATCGTCAGATCCAGCTACACAAGAGCTTATTCGAATTAGAAATGATGGAGAGCATGAGTATAACTCTGCTATTGGAGAAGCCGAAAGAAAAGGTGAAGCAAGAGGCAGAATGGAAATGGCTCGAAACTTGCTGCAGGCTGGAGTCAGTGCTGAAATTGTAGCGAGTTCTTCTGGACTTTCTACTTCTGAAATCCAATCGCTGAAGAGGCCTTGAGGACTTACGCAGGAACAAGTTATTCTTGTGCTGGTCTTTAGCGTTTTTTTTGATATACTGTTCCGTCGAATCATGGAGTGGTTCTGTGCTTTTCTATCTTGATCTAGGAGAGATTTATGGATTGTTATTTCCACGCTTTTTATAGTCATCTCAATGACCTTATGTTTTTACACCATATTGCCATGACTTCGCCCGAATGTGCGTCGTCTGGAATTCACGGGCTGACGGTGTTTGTGCTGGCCTGTTTTGTTGGCTACTACGTTGTTTGGAGAGTAACTCCGGCACTGCATGCTCCACTTATGTCAGTCACAAATGCGATTTCCAGTGTCGTTATAGTTGGAGCGCTACTGGCCGCCTCCCAAAACGTATATGGATTTTCCAGAATCTTCGGATTTTTCGCTATAGTGTTGGCATCGATAAATATTTTCGGTGGTTTTATCGTAACCCATCGCATGCTTGATATGTTTCGCAAAAAATAGGTAATTTAATGGTAGTTGACGTTCTTTATCTAATTGCAGCAGTGTGTTTTATATTCGCCCTAAAGGGATTATCCTCTCCACAATTCGCTTCCCGCGGGAACTACTGTGGAATCGCTGGAATCGTGCTAGCGTGTGTAGCAACCTATATCTCCGTCGGTATTTCCGGAGTGTTTTATACGCTCATCGCAATTGCGATTGGCGGTGGAATAGGAGCCCATATAGCAACTAATGTCTCTATGACGTCTCTTCCCCAAATGGTGGCTGGCTTTCATAGCCTTGTAGGACTTGCAGCGGTATTGGTAGCTTTTTCCGCCTGTTTCGCTCCGGAATTATTCGAAATAGTCGGACTCAACGGCATATATAAATCCAGCTTAATGGAAATGGGACTTGGATCAGCCATAGGAGCCGTGACATTTTCCGGATCCGTCATTGCATTCCTGAAACTAGATGGACGCTATAAAGGAAACAGCGTTCCTGTATTTGTTAATGCTTTTCTGCTATCGTCCATAATCTGCCTATTGACATATTTCGTGACCACAGAAAGCACATCTACCTTCATTTTACTGACGTTTTTGGCATTTGTTTTTGGCGCAACATTGATAGCGCCCATTGGCGGAGCTGATATGCCAGTGATCGTATCCATGCTGAACTCCTATTCCGGATGGGCAACGTCCGGCATTGGATTTACCCTGCACAACGACCTTCTCATAATTACTGGAGCAATCGTTGGATCCAGCGGTGCTATACTCAGCTACATCATGTGCAAAGGCATGAATAGATCACTTCTGGATGTCATCTTTGGCGGTGGACAATCGGATTCTGCCAATAAAAATGACGGTTCCTCAGATGCATCCAAAACTTACAAAAATGGATCTGCGGAAGATGCCGCTTTCATATTAAAAAATGCCAGTTCAGTCATTATTGTTCCCGGATATGGAATGGCCACATCTCAGGCACAACACGCACTGAAGGAAATGGGGGAGCTTCTTCAAAAAGAAGGCGTAAAAGTTAAATACGCCATTCATCCGGTGGCAGGACGTATGCCGGGTCATATGAATGTCCTGCTGGCGGAAGCAAGCGTTCCCTATGAAGATGTATGCGAATTGGATGAAATAAACCGAGATTTCGTGTCTTGCGACGTCGCCTATATCGTCGGTGCAAACGATGTCACGAATCCAGCTGCTAAGCACGATACTTCCAGTTCCATCTACGGAATGCCAATTCTGGAAGTCGGAAAAGCAAAGACAGTTCTATTCCTAAAACGATCCATGGGAGCCGGATACGCAGGAGTCGATAATGAATTGTTCTACGCCCAAAACACCATGATGCTGCTGGGAGACGCCAAAAAAACAACCGAAGATATAATAAAGTGCTTGCCAGCGTGACGCTGGCTCCGCTTTCTGCTTTGCTACTGGTTGCATTGTATGCGAATGCTATATTCAGCACTGAAGCTGTTTCAGCAAGAGAAAATGCCAGTCAGATTCGGGAATCGTCATGCTAGTGCAAGCGCTATTAATGATGAATCGTTTTTTCGCTGTTTCAATGGTAAAAAAAAGAAAATGTGCGTGCGCAAGCACTTGACAAAATCACAATATGGCTCTATATTATGATTATATCTTTTTAGGACTTGGTGATATGGCTATGATGATTGAAAATTTGGGAATAAGTTGGCGACTCTGGCATTAGTTCTGCTGGATTGGTTATCTTTTTTAGATTTTTACTTATTAGGTGTTCGCTATGTTTCCTTTTATTACACAAGTAATCGTACCATACCAGACGGAGGAGTCTGTTTGTGGTTTCGCATGCGTGTTCTGGCCTTTGGGCCAATTATAAATTAAATTGAGAATACGGATTTGTTCATGGATTCAGATGTTGGTATGCGCTATTTAATAAAACGACTATAGTGCAACCACTCATTCAAAAAAAATCCAACTTCTAATCACAACTTTTAATCAAAAAAACACTTTGTACGACTATATATAAATATGGAGAATTACTATGAACAAGAAAATATTTGCTGCTGTAGCAGCTGTCCTGTGTATTATGGCGGCTTTTCTCTATTCGGGGAAGAGAAACGATTTGCCGATTGTTGCGATTGCGAATTATGGTCCACATTCTACTCTTGAGGAATCGATCAGGGGACTAAAAAAGGAGCTAGCGGACTGTGGGTTTATCGAAAACAAGACAATACGATATGAAATCGCAGATGTGGGCTTCGATCCGGCTCTTATTCCACAAATGATAACAAATTTAATAGGATATAAGCCGAAAGTTATGGTTACAAAAACAACTCCAATTTCACAATTCGCCAAAGGAAAAGTTCACGATATTCCGCTTGTCTTCTGCGACATAACTGATCCAGTAGAAGTTGGGCTCGTAAAAAGCAAAAACCAATCCCATAAAAACGTTACTGGCTGTTCAGATCAGAATGATCTGGAACAATTTTTGAATTTCGCCAATGAACTTCTTCCAAACGCAAAGACTGTTGGACTTTTATATTCCACGTCCGAAAGCAATGATGCTGCATTGGTTCATATGATGGAAGACGCAGCATCCAGTGTTGGTTTGTCTGTGCTA
>BNWE01000042.1 GCA_025998595.1 Alphaproteobacteria bacterium
GGTTTTATTCATTGCATTCTCCTATTATCTAAAACCTATTATAGATGGTACTATAATCCAAAAAGATTGTCAATATTTTTGTGTGTTTTTTTGGGAGATTTTCTAAAAAAGATATGCAATTCTTTTTGTGCTAAGGATTGAGCAACTTCGTTGAATTGATCAATGAAGCTGCTGCTCTATTGGAAAAACAAATAATGTTATTTTTTACTTCTCAACAACAATACTTGCATTTTTCGGAATCGTTATTCCGAATTTATCTGCTAGCTTTTTATTTATGAAGCACTGATGATCACAAGATCCCGGATAAATAGGAGCTAAAGTCTTTATATCAGCACCTATTAGCAGCTTTGCTACAAGTTTCCCGGCGTTTCTACCGACGGATTCGTAATTAGCTCCAAAGCTTGCGAGCACTAGTCCATCACGCACTGCCTGATCGCCAGAATTAAACACCGGAATCCCCATTTTTTGCGCCTCGGATGCAATGGTCGGCAGTGCCGGCTGAATTGGTCCACTTGTACCAACATAGATAAAGTCCGCTTTGTTTCTGAATTTCTGCATTCGAATTGGAATATCACGCGCCTGATGACTGTGCTCATGCAACAGTGGACGTGTGTAGCGAGGAAGAACCAGATTCAGCCGGTCATTGATAAACGTGAGTTTGACAACACCGACGAGAATCCGGCATTCGGCTGGTAACTAGTCTTGAACACAAATGGCGGCTTATTGCTAAAGCCGCCTATTTTGTATACTTGCGATGATTCCAAAATTCCTGGGTTTTTACGCTACAAAGAGGTTTTTTCTGATATTTGGATTAAATATACATTTTGTGAATGTTATATTATGCAAAAATAGCTCTATTCATATCCTCAGCAGCGCTAGTTACAAATAGGATCGATAAAATGTTCAAAGAAAAAACAAAACATTTCATAGAGAATATTTCATGTGATTACTATATGGAAGAATTTCATAAAATAGACGAAGGAAAACTAACCTCATGGAATTGGAGTGCATTTTTCTTTGGTCCCGCCTGGTTTATGTATAGAAAAATGTATTTAGCAAGTTTTTTGTCTTTTGTTCTTTTGAACATTCTTATTCTCCCACAATATATGGAAGTTGTATTACGGACTCACGTTGAGGATTTATTAAACGATTACAAAACTTATGCGTTGATATTTTCTGCATTACTTTATGCTGTTTTGCATGGTGCATTAGGAAATGTAGTCTATTATAAACGTACCAGAAGCAAAAATAATCACGATTCACCTGAAAAATATCAGCCGATATCCATTATTTTAGGTGCATATTGCTTGTGTTTGTATGTGTATTGTTTTGATAGCATATTGTGGCTTAGATATTATATGCATTCCGAAAAGAGGTATCAACCCGGAGTATTAACTGAATTAAATGCGGTATATAGCATGAGATTAATGTGGCTGCTTTTGTATGGTTTAGCTTTTTTATATGCTGCCATTAACAGAACCAGCAGAGAATCATTGGAATTTTCTCATCCAAATACAAGGCTTTTGATTTCTCCAAAAGCATCTTGGCAACTGTTGTTTTCAGCGCTGGTTGCAACTGTTTTTGTTGTTTCAGCAATATCGAGCATCTATGATATGGGATGGATGATTGCGCATTATTTTAGTAAATAAACAGAGGCAATTCCGGTTGGCTTTGCTATCATTCGTCTATGCATAGGCGCCACACTCGAATTTTCTTCTGTCGTTCCCACGATCAATTTCGCATCTCGCACACATTTCAACGGTTGCACCACACGCATTTGCTAACTCAGAGAGCCCCAAAGCATCACACTTGTTAGAACATACCATCAAACTGACCTAAATCAACGGCGTCTACTGTTTCGTTTAGGTTTTCATAGTTTTTTTTCACTTCGTATCTCGTCTTGGCCAGATATCTGACAACCTGCTGAGACATATCATCGACAAACTCATTGATTAGTCTCCCACGAATCCGAAGATTTGTTTCATCATTTGGACCAGCATTGTCCGGATAAATTAGCTCATTCACCTGATATACGACTACCACGCCATCGATTTCCTTATAGCCGACGTCATTCTTTAGTTTTTGAAAAACTTCCGGATACAAAGACGAAACTACATTGGAAAGCTTATAGTCTTTTCCATCATCTATATTGCCTTCTCTATCAAAGCGCTTGGTTACCACGGAAGCGTATCCGTCCTTGGATGCGACCTTCGCTAGATTAGTTGTGCCTGACTTTATCTGTTCCACAAATGACTCGGCCATTTTGTTGGCCAATTCCTTCTGCTTACTTTTGATCCATTCGCTTTTTACTTTGGCAGAAACCTTGGCGAATTCCTCCACATGCTTTTGGACTACACTATCCGTATGCACCAGCCATAGAAGCTTTTCTCCCTTCTCGTTGATGCTTTCGGTAAATGAACCACTATCGGTACCTTCGTCGGTGGAAAAAGCGACCGTAACGGCATCCTTTTGGTAATTCACTTTCGATACTTCTTGGGAGAGATCATTTTTATTGGAAATATCAACATTATTTACCGAAACGACCTTTAGGTTGAAGTTTTTGGCGATCTCTTCGATAGCAGTGCCACTTGTGAGTGCATCCTCAATATCTCTCGTGCGATCTTCAGTTATTTTCAGCAATTTTTCTTGCTGCAATTCAGCGGCTATTTCCTTTTCGGCTTCTGCGTATGTCTTTGAATCTTTATCTACGTATTCCATCGCATAATAATCCTTTTTATCTTCCTCGGAAATCTTGATGTCCTTCGCCAGATCCGATTCATACAATTCCAGAATTCTAAACGATCTTCTTTCTTCGGCAGAAAACAAATCCGGATGCTCCGTATAGAACTCCTCCAGATTGGCATCCGAAGGCTTTTCCGTAACCACAAATGACGACGGCCTCAATTCAACCATGGAAAGCGTTCTCTTCTCCAGCATGGCTTTGTTGTAATAGCCCAGTTCACTTACAGTGGATACAAACCTAAAAGGAGCTGCTATGAGCGAATTTTTTATGTTTTTTCTCATGAAATCTATGAACATAGCCTCTGAAATGCCCATCTTTTGCAGATATATATGCAGCATGTTTTTATCAAAGCGCCCACTTTCATCCATGCATTCATCGTGTATACACTTCTCCATGATCTTTTCGGAAACCACAAAACCAAAATCAGATGCGGCAAGATCAATGACATTTTCATTGATGATTTGGTCTAATATGCTAAGTGTTACGGCTTTTTCGTCAATATTCTTTACGTGGTTCCGCAGCATATTAAGCTTCTTTTCTTTTTCAAGCTTAAATAAGGTCGGAGTTATTTTTATGCTTCCTATTTTAACGAGATAGTCGTTTCCCACCAACTTTCTTATGATGTCCGTGATTCCAACACAGAAAACAAAGGTGATAGCCAGAAGAAGCAGAAAAAACTTCACAATAGGCGAAGCAGAATACTTTCGAATAAACTCTAACATTATTTGTCCTTACAATAACACATGTGTATATTATTAGCTGTTGTCCCGTCGAGCAAGTATATTCTGGAGATTTTTGAATGAAAATAATAGTAGCCAACTGGAAAATGAATGGAAACATTGCGCTAGTGAATCAGTTTGTGAAGGAACTCAGTGAGCTTAGATGCAATAACAAGATAATCCTATGTCCTCCAGCGGCTTTGGTGTGTGCCACACAGGCGTTAATGCTATCGCTACCAGCTGAAAGGTATGCCGATTGTATTTGCAAAGTTATTGATGAATCGATAGAAATAAACGCCAGTCCGGCTCAAACCGTCGCGCTGGGGGCACAGGACTGTTTTTATGAGGAATCCGGAGCATTTACAGGAGAACACAGTCCGAAGCTACTGAAGGAATTGGGATGTGACTACGTTTTAGTGGGACATTCGGAACGAAGGACTCTATTTCACGAATCAGACGAAATTATATACAGCAAATGGAACGCTGCCATCAAACAATCGCTATGTCCCATTGTTTGCGTTGGGGAAAAACTGGAGGAGCGAGACAATTGGAAAGAGGTTATCTCGAAACAGCTGAAAAACCAACGTGACGTTGGATCCGATAATGATGAAACGCGTGTGCTGCAAACGATCTTCGCCTACGAACCCATTTGGAGCATTGGCACAGGTCTTGTGCCTTCCATCGATGAAATAGAAAACGTACTGGATTTTATAAGGCATGAATTATCAATCTCGCAGAATGCTATAGTCCTATATGGCGGATCAGTAACCTCTAAAAATGCTCGTACGATTTTGAGCAGCGACAGTGTAGACGGAGTTCTGGTGGGCGGAGCCAGTCTAAAGATAGACGAATTTAAGGCGATTGCTACCGCTGTGTGATAAATTAATTCAGCTCATAACCACTGCGTCCACAAACATTGTTCATGGACGCAAATTTTATATGTTTTTCTCTTTTTATGAAAACTATATGCACCCGCCTGTATATGAAAAATTACCATTCATCATACCTGCCTTCACAAGCATAACCGTCAATAGATTGACTTTCATTTCTTTCACATGACTGCCTGTATTGTGCCAGTTAGTAGAGCATTTTATGTTACTGCTCAATTCCTGTAGTGAAGTACAGTCTTGACCTAAATACCTATTGATGGCTCTTTCTGCCAGTGGACTATTCAGCAACAAATTTACCATACTTAAAGTATCGCCAACAACACCTCTGAATAATTGTTTTAATACATCCTTATACTCAGCGACTGTCATATTTGCGACAACAGGTTGCGAAAAAGATGAATAAGTAAAACTCGAAGATGACGAATTGGACGATAATGGTGCATTCACAGCAGCGAACGGCAATGATGAGCCAAACGATGACTTCAAGGCAAAAACCGGCGATGCTGGTGCAAACGGTGGTGAATATGATGACGTTGTAGCCGCAGCAAACAATGGAGAATCATTTGACGAACTAGACGACGGCGGCAATAATGATGGCGCCAGCGATGGCACAGTCAAAGTACCAAACGGCAATGATGAACCAAACGATGACTTCAAAGCAAAAACCGGCGATGCTGGTGCAAACGGTGGTGAATATGATGACGACGGCAATAATGCTGGCGCAAACGGCGGTGAATCTGGTGACGGCGGCAATAATGATGGCGCAAACGGCGGTGAATCTGGTGACGGCGGCAATAATGATGGCGCAAACGGCGGTGAATCTGGTGACGGCGGCAATAATGATGGCGCCAGCGATGGCACAGTCAAAGTACCAAACGGCAATGATGAGCCAAACGATGACTTCAAGGCAAAAACCGGCGATGCTGGTGCAAACGGTGGTGAATATGATGACGTTGTAGCCGCAGCAAACAATGGAGAATCATTTGACGAACTAGACGACGGCGGCAATAATGATGGCGCCAGCGATGGCACAGTCAAAGTACCAAACGGCAATGATGAACCAAACAAAGTACCAAACGGCAATGATGAGCCAAACGATGACTTCAAGGCAAAAACCGGCGATGCTGGTGCAAACGGTGGTGAATATGATGACGACGGCAATAATGCTGGCGCAAACGGCGGTGAATCTGGTGACGGCGGCAATAATGATGGCGCCATCGGATGGAAAAACGACGCTGAACCTAGCGATGACGAAGAAGAATGCGTAGAAAAATGTGGAAACGATACCGATGGCTCTACAGAAACAAAGTTATGGGTTACAGCAAACGCAACTGGACGATATGTCGCGCTAACCAAAGAATCAGCATCATACTGTTGCTGCTTTGCATAAAGACCTCCAGGTACATATCCAATCGAGCTATTTTTTTTTGTTAAAGGTTCTCCATGCCAGCTGAATTCTCCGGCTCCACTTGGTCCCCATTTTTTTGTTTTTGGATTTACTGCTAGCGCAAATAGAGCTCTCCGAACAGAACCGCTATAGCTCCTTGCATTCAACAGATATATCAGTAGGGCTTGTCTGGTTTCAGGATACGTATCGGTAAATGGATTACCTTGCGGAGCATTTATGCCGTACATACCTTCCAAAAACTGATGAACTCCAAGCTCTGCCATACAGTTTTCCGCATATGCCTCGATATTTTCACTCTTAATGCCGAGGCTATCAAATATATTATCAATGTACCTTGGAGCATGTTTAAGAATAGCAAATTTAAATAATTTGCCACGAGTTTCCAAAAGCGTATCAAGAACCAATGCTTTTAGACAATCATGCCATGGAATATTGTCTAGCTTTTCGCTCTGCAGTAGATCAGAAACACACGCTGTATGTGCTGCATATATTTCTGCTGGACTTTCATTATATCCCTGTATCAATAAGCCCATAAGCTTAGCTATCTGCATTTTACCAGCTGTATATTCCGCTTCGTTGCTGTTACCGCTTTGTTCTAACTCATCCAAACGATCTAGTCTACGCTTGATACCAGAGAATATGTAACGCACATCTCGCTGACTGTACTCCTTTGCCCCACATGTTCCGTTGGGACTGTAAAATGGTATGTTTATTGGTGTTGTTGGTGCTACTCCTGTCATTTTTGAGTATGCAGCGGTAAGCACTCTATGCATATAACTGGAGCTCAACGCTTTCCCAAAAAACGATTTCATAAACTCAAATGGTTCACACCCATTAAGCTTGCGCAGGTAATAACAAAAAGGAAAAATAGATTTCTCTTCTTTCCCTATATAGCCAGTTATTGCATGCATTGCATCCCAAAAAACATCTCTGATATATGCATTACCGTTTGCGATTTGACTTGACGTTCCAACTGATGGAAGGATTGGACAATCTCCGGACAATGCGTTAAGAACTTCTGAAACATTGAGCTCTTCCTTTAAATGCATTCTCTCAGAGTTAACTCCTGGTACTGGAATACTACAAGCACAACCATCACCACATTGCAAAAAAGAAAATACAGACACACATAAAAGTTTCTTCATAAATACCCTCATTCAAAAAAAATAACATTTCCGTACAAACCACGGAAACGACTATAACCATTAGTATATTTACTATAGTTACACATAGAATGCAAGATCATTTTTAAAATTTATGTGCCTTTTTATCGAATGATGCGGTATAATGGATAATTGTTTTTTATGGGCGAAAACGCGACTCAGAACC
Organism: Alphaproteobacteria bacterium; assembly: GCA_025998595.1. The sequence continues at coordinate 7,090 of BNWE01000042.1, forward strand.
ATCGAGCATTTTTTACGTGATGTTAGATACTGGAATTAACGCATGCGCAGCAAGTACCGACAATAAAAATCCCCGCCAATAGAGAATAACGGGGACAATTTTTTGTAATTAAATTAGTTCATGAATAGTGCAAGTTATACTTCATAGAAATGGATCGCTTCTCCTATTCCTTGATCTGTTGCTACGATTTTCATCCCAATAACCTCCTCCGGAGTCTTTGCTATCGCGATTGTGACGAGTCCTGCGTGTGTTATCGCGCTTATCGCGTTTGCCTCGATTCTTATTGCCGCTAACGTCTTTTAGTATCTCATTAGCGTCCAGAACTGCATCAAAATCTTTTATGTCAGAATCAGATACCTTCTCACTACGATCCACACCATGAATGACCGAAAGAAACAACTCAATTATGGCAGAGCGCTCAAGGTCGTATACTCGATCTCTGTAGGTAAAGTACGAAAGTTTTAGATCTTTTTTCGCAGATTTAGCAGCATCCTCATCACCATCATTTTTACAATTCTCTTCTTCGCTTATTATCATAATCGGATTGTCGACGTCGTCCATATTAATATACGATAGAATGCCTTTATCGTTTGGTCTGTCTCCCGGCAGGAAAATACCACTGGAAAAAAGCCCTTGATTTTCTTCAAAGGCCATCACTGCCGCCTTGCAATGCTTATCATTTGCGCAGATGCAAATATTTTCTCTGGCACATATATTATTTTTAACACACCATTTAACTGCGTCCACTATGTCATCAGCTTCGTCACCATTGGCATCGTCGTCATCGGAATCGTCATCTGGATCAGGAAAATTTAGTATCAATACGCTGCATCCCCTATTGGCTAACAATTGCGCAAGTGGATTAAAACTCCATTGTGATTTTTTGGTCACATCTGATCCAACCATAACAAGCATCGGACGATTCGAGTTATGATTAGCACTTTTGGTTAAAAACCCCTTAATAATCGAATTATCACGAGTTGAAATATTTTTGCATACCGTTTCTTGCAACACAGAATTATTGCCTAACTTGTTGAAGTCTGCGACTTCAGTAAACCCGCGTCTGCGAGAATCGTATGCAAAATAGCGATCGGGTTTTTCTGGATTTGTAACGCAGATAAGCCAAGCATCGCCATCCATTGCGGAATCCATCAGACGCCAATCGGAACCCTTGAACTTTTTGTCTATTGTATTTATATGTTCTTGTTGCGCCTTATACGGAGTCTCATTGGAGCTCCGTCCATTACTAGTGACATTAACTAAAAGTGGTTGTCTATCACCATCAAAACTAACGTTACAGTCTTCTATTCTGATATTGCGTCCAACTGTGAATCTGCTTTCTTTTTGGTTTTTTAAATCTACGGATACAAAAACAACCTTATCCTTCTCCTCCACTAACTTAAACGCTTCTTTATCGCCAACTGATATGTACTTTTCAGTATCTGCGTCTCTTAGTGAATCAATCTTAACATCATCACGCTTACCAGCAAAATATACATCTGCTCTAGAGCCAGAAGTTTTAGACGTTAATAGCGGTTGCCTCAGGTCATCTCCATATAGTCCCGGCTCATATTCCTCTCCTTTTACTTTTTTGGGATTCTTAGCTGAAATTCTATATGATGTACGATTATCTCTGTCATCACAGCATACCACAAGAAATTCTCCACTTGTTTTTGATTTTATAATCTTTTCTATTTCCTTTGTATCGCGATCCAAATCAATTGTAGTTTGTGCTTTAGTTTTTAAATTCTTGTGTATCAACTGTACATTATCTTTTTGATCCCTGAACCAGTATACAAGACTGTCATTGCTTACAAATTCAACACCATCTATGTGAGCATCTTTTTCTTTTATGATTGTTTCCGGAGAATTTCTTCTGTCGATTTCCGAGACATGCAGACTATATGCATCTTCATGTCTCGCTACATAGGCCCACATTTTTCCGTCATGGCTTATTTTGGCCATTTCTACGCGATCGCCATCAAATAATTTTTTTCTATCTATAAGACTAATACGGATATTATCTGCCTTTCTGTCACTTCTTCTATCGGTACGCCTATTATCTCTCCTATCGCTAGACAAACGCCTATTACGTTGTTGTGATCTTGAGCGACTTGACTTATTATAACGGCGGCGCCCTTTATCCCCAGAAAATTCATCAACTAGATTCTTACCTGTCTTTACTAGGTTATTAAACATACTAGAAAAATCTGCTTCGACATCAAATCCCAAAAGCAATAGGCAAAAGATATAAAAAATTCTCACGATATTTCTCCATATTTTTTTACAATACCATTATAGGAACAGAGTAGTTAAAAAATAGTTAATTTTAGAAAAAAAATAGCGTGACGATAGGCTCCAGCAACAAATTCAAAAGGGAGTCCCCCTTCATTTGTTAATGAGCCTTCAAAGAGAACGTAAATCCAGCATCGATGCTAACAACAGTTGCAAATTATACCATGGGTAATGGTGCGACTTTATTTATGGAACTAACAATAATGCTCGCCTGTTTTACGACCATCGTTGCCCTAAATAGCATCTATGCGCAATTCTTGCATTCTCTATTGAAATTGGAAAATAATAAGTTTAAATATGTTTTGTTTTCAACAACAGCGACTTCCTTTGTCATATCTCTACTTGATTTCAATGGAATAGCTAGATTCTTGGTTCCCATACTGGATGCACTCTATCCCAGCACTATAGTATTGACCATAGTTAACATTTTCACCAGGGAACATCGCCAACTAAAGATGATATTATTTTATGGAACACTGGTTGCCGTTATCTTGCACAGAGTTTTAGCGTAGCACGAATTCAAGACGGCCTCGTTATTGAGGTCGTCCAATCTACATCCACAATGTAAACGAACCAATTCATCTTAACCGATTGTATAGGTATCTTTTTTCAAAATATTTTCAAAAAGGACTTGCAAAAACCGTCCCTTGCGCATATATATATGCCATGGTTTGATTTTATATAGTAAAAGTAAATGGAGAAAGATATGAAAAAAATTCTACTGACAGGTCTATTGGCGTTTTTTTATGAATAAGGTATTGTTATCTGCAGCTGCGGGATCTTTGTTCTGCAGTGTTGGATTTGTAAACGCGGATCATTCCGTTGTGTCAGTTCACGAGGAGCCGGTTGTTGTGGAACAACCTAGCGAGCCAGAGCCAGCTCCAGTCGAAGCAGCGTATGTTTGCCCATTGACTGGTTTTTATGTAACGGCCGGTATCGGTGGAAGCTTCTACAAGCATAAGGCAGAAGGTGGTATTACGGAATCTCCAAATCATAATCGCTTCATTGGTGTTTTGGGTCTAGGTGGAGGAAAGGCTTTTGACGGAGGATTCTACGCTGGTTTAGAAGCATTATTTGATTTCGGTTCATCTAGTCGTAAGGGGGGCGTAAAAATATCGGCGGTAAGTCCGTCTTTGGGGCTGAGGCTTGGATATTTCAATCGTAACGCCGAGACGTTATTCTACACTAAAGTAGCAGCTTCTCATTCTTCGGTTGATGCTTCAACTGTTAATAATCCAGATCTACATGACAAAATTTCGAAGATTGCTCCGGCCGTTGCTCTTGGTGTGGAAAAAGCGTTTACCAAAAAGATTTCCGGTCGTCTAGAGGGTGAATACAGATTCGGTTCGAAGAGGACGCTTCGCGAAGGCACGCCTACTGAAACCAAACACAAAGCTGCCAAAGGCTGGAACGTTCGCGCGTTGGTTTCCTATAACATCAACGGACTATAAGTTATCGTTTGATCTCGATCTAAAAAGCGCCATCGGTTAATAGCGGTGGCGTTTTTGTTTGTCTCATAACGTACCACATATGCTCCATTCCATTGATTAGAAGATATTTCTCGATGTTTTGTTTTTGAGCGCATTTCTCTTTGTCGATCAGTGGCCTTCCCAGCCAATTTTTAGAGATGAAACAAAACAATCTATGTTCAATCTTGTTCCATTTTGAAGTACCTGGCGGGAAATGCGAGACATGCACCTCAAGTCCAGTCCGGTTCGCAAATTCTTGAAGTTGCTTTTTCCATAGCCTCGCACGGTAGTTGTTACTGCCGCCACAATCGCAGTTTATGAATAACTTGGTAGCATGCTGGATTAAGACATATTGTAAGTTATGAAGATGCTCAAAACCATCAAAAAAGTCTAGAATATTCTCATTGGTTGTCTGTGGAGTTATTCTGCAGACGCAGCACGGTAACCCGTTTCGACATATGTTTCTAGGAAATTAGCCATTAACCATGTTCATTAATAGGTTTTTGCCACTTTTTGACAATGGAGTTTGAGATGCTGCAGGGCGCAAAAATTTAAATGTGAACATGGTTATACTTGATATTGGAGCGGGTGATGGGAATCGGACCCACGTCATCGGCTTGGAAGGCCGAAGCTTTACCATTAA
>BNWE01000043.1 GCA_025998595.1 Alphaproteobacteria bacterium
AAAAAAATTCCATCATCTAGTGGCGACGGTTCCGGTGAAGATAGCCTGGAACGATAAAAAGGAAATAGAAGCGTACGCCACTTCGTGGTTCTGAATGACGAACGCCTCATCATCTAAAGGTTGCTTCATCATCCCAATTGAACCATTCCGCCGCCAACGGTTATCATTGGTGCTCCGACCTTTACCATGCCTTGGCCGGCAACTTCGACCATTACTCCTTCGATTTTGGCAGACAGAGTGCTCTTGGCCTCCAGGGCGAGTTGAGCTTGCAGCGATATCTTCATATTCGCTTTCATTTCCATGTTCATGGTGGCTTCTCCCTTGATATTTAGGCCTTTTAATTGCATATCGAGAGTTGCTTCCGCCGAAAGTGCAGTCCCGGCCTTCATTTTGTAATCTGTACCGCTTTCTCCACTAAATGCCGTCCCCGCTTTTATTTTGAAATCGGTTCCTGATTCCATAGAAAACGCCATGCCGGCCTTTTGTTTTGTATTCTTGCCGGATTCTATGGATATATCTCCATCGGCTTTAATTTTTAGATTGCCGGAGAATGTCATGGTGCAATCGCCTTTCACGTCATATTTGAGATTTCCCTTGGATAGAGTCACCGTTCGATCGCCGTCTTTAAGGGTAATTTCTTCTTTCCCCTTATCCAGAGTCAGAGATCGATTTCCCTCTGTGAGAGTGATTTCTTGGTTTCCTTTTTTAAGTGTAACCTTATGATCTCCTTCGGTTATCTCCATTATGCAGTCACCTTTTTTGAGGAAGAGAGAATGGTTAGCCTTGTCGTCACCGTCCGCCTTCAGAGTTATTGTTCTGCATCCCTTAAATAGGTCGAGAGTATCGTGGGATTCTTCGATTTCTGTTTTTCTGGAATTGAGTATGTTTACGTACATATCTTTCTGTGCATGCACATAAATCTCCTCCTTGTCTTTTTCGTCGTTTACCCGGAATTCATTAAAGCCTTCGTCCGCCTTGAATGTGGGAGTTTTGATGCAGGATTTCATCGCTTCACTATCCGGATACGGCGGCATAAACTGATCGTTGTATACGCAGCCAACAACCAGTGGTCTGTCCGGATCTCCCTCCAGAAATGAGACAACCACCTCCTGTCCAACGCGGGGAATAAATATGGCTCCCCAAGAACTGCCGGCGATCAATTGAGCAACTCGTATCCAACAGGAGCTTTCTTCGCTATCTTTGTCTTTGCCGATTTGATCCCAGTGGAAATGAACTTTTATAGCGCAGTGCTCGTTTCTGAAGATTTCTTCTCCGGATGCGCAAACGACAACTGCAGTCTGGCTGCCGTGAATGCGTGGTTTAGGCGTCTTCCTCTGGGGACGGAATTCAGTTCCCTTGGGAAAAGCCTGGAAATCATTTCTGTAGGTATATCCATCTGCTCCGGTCAGATCAAAGTAATGCTCAACGGCATACACAACGTATTCTTGATTAAATTTCGCATAGTGGTGATCTGTCACCTCAAATGTATACCCCGGACATAATCCTGGCGCAGTCGAGGATGCCTTAAACAAACAATGATTGAATTCAAATGATTCCACTCGCAGCTTGGATAGATCGTCTCCCTCATTTGCTTTTGCGAAATTTCCAGGATATTCATAGAACATAGTTCCTTTCCATTGGGAATCCAGTTTACTGAATAATTTCGTTTGGGAGATGGTGTAATTGTAGTCTGCAGCGGAATATCCTCCGGTATTTACGGCAGTCACCATCTGGGTATTGAACACTTTTCCGAGCGGACAGATGTTGTTTACGCTCTTCACAAACCCCAATTTTGTTTCGCCGGAGATTTTTTCGTGAGCGCTGGAGCTGTCGGCCAGTACAAGCGTATGTTTTCCGCTTTCGTGCTTGAAAAAGTAGAAGATCCCTTCGTCTTCCATTAGGCGCGAGACGAAATTCAAGCTGCTTTCTCCGTATTGGACGCAGTAGTCTCGCTCCACCTTTCCACAGGACTTGGTTTTATCATCCAGATCGGTAATGCCGCCATCTTTAAGTACTTTGTTTATTATATCTATTGCTGATTTTTTCTGAAACATTAGATGGTTTCTATCGAGAGACAGCAGCCACAATTTAGGTCTGATGATGGCGGTATATTCCGTAAGATATATGTCTGTTTTGTTTACGGTGGCTCCCTGAATGAACTCCGTCACCATTCCACTGATGTATCTTTCCTGGGTATCTGATTTTATTGTTATGGTAAACGTCGATTTCAGTGCTTTTTCCAAATCGATCGCTCCGTCTTTCGCCATGAAGGTCGCTCTGTATTCAAATAACTCAGATATGGCCTCAAATCCTCGAAGCGATTTCAGTATTACCTCATCGCCAAACGAAGTCTTTAACTGCGCCAGCAGCTTTTTCTGATTTTGCAGTATGGAAAACATATTGCCATCCTATTTTTTGTTTAGGAACGCCTCGACGCCTTTTTGCTTGAAACTGGTTGAAAACAAAGAGCGAAACATCTGACGCTCGACTTTCATTCCCGAGGACAGTCCGATATTCTGAGCCAGCCGCACCGCTTCTTTTATCATTCTGGTACTCATGACGGATTTTTCTGCGATTTTTCTCGCCAGCTCCATTGCCTTTTCCAAATGCTGATCTTCTTCGGTTAGATACGAAACTATTCCCAAGTCCTTCGCTTCCGCAGCAGACACAAAGCGCCCGGTCATCATGATTTCAGACGCTATTTTCGATCCCACGATTCCGGTCAGCATTTGTGTTCCGCCCATTCCTGGCATTAGTCCAAGATTTACCTCGGGAAATCCAAATGTTGCTGTTTTGGATGCAACAACTATGTCACACATAAGAGCCAGCTCAAATCCTATCCCCAGCGCATATCCGGACACAGCCGCGATCACAGGGATTTTTACATCAAAAATACTTTCCCATCTGTGGTCTATAAAACCGTCAAGATATGCTTTTTCGTACGAAAGCGCTTGTATCTCGGATATATTAGTACCAGCCGAAAACGCTTTTTTCCCACCGCATAGTACCAACACATTGAATTTTTTCTCGATATCGCGAGTCTTACTGTAGATTTCTTCCACAAGATCACTGGAGACTGCGTTCAGCTTAGTCGGATTGTTTAGAGTCAGTACAGCAATTGAATCTTCGCCTGATAGCTCAGCTAGCATTCTCACTTATCTCCGCTTTATTTTTTATTCGGATCTCGATTGATCTTACTTTATCTCTTATATCGTCTTCTGATATCTGGATATTTGCTTTTTGGAAATCCGTAAGAATTCTATCGATCATTTTGCGATCGCTGGGCACGGTAAGATAGGAGAAAATTACATTCCTAACGTATTGCTCCATACTTTCGCCCGTATAGCCCAACCTTCCGGCTGCCCACTTGGCTATGATCTTATTTCTCTGGGCTGTCTTGAAGAATTTATCCTGAAGAAGTTCCAATAATCGAGATTCATAAGAGGACTTATCAAATGAAAACATTGGCATTTTAGGCGCCTCCAAAGTCTAATGATGTATCATATAAATATGGTATTATAGTTTTTATCTAAAACAAATAGTTTTTTTGAATTTTAACCATCACCAACGTGATGTTGGAGCCGTTTTCTGCTACGATGCGTGCCGCACACGCATATACGCAATCAAAATGAGAATGCGGATTTTCTTTTTTCTGGATTGCTACGTCGCTTCGCTCCTCTCAATGACGGTAGCTCTATTAGTTTTTACAGTATTTTTAAGATATCGTATATATTTTTCGTAATTTTTGCTTTACTTTTATAGTATAAGCTCCGATTAACATCCTGGAAGATAGTATGATAAATTTTTTCGAAAAAGAGTCTTTTGGTTTCCTAAAAAACATTAACTTGTTTCAAATGGCCGTTTTAAACCCTCAAATTGCAATACTTTCTTACCTGAAGGTTGGAGAGAAAATGGCGAGTCAGCCGAAAAAAATAGAAGAATCTAAGCAGGATTTTCTAAATAGAATACTGGAATTGCAGAGAAATTTCGTTAGCGACATTTGTAGAGAAATCGGTAAAGATGATACCCAAGAATGTATTGACCTGAATTATAACGAAAAAAAAGGTAAATTCGAGGACAATCCATTTGAAAACAATCCGGCCATGAGATTTGTACGGCAATTTCACGAGACCACCGCTAGCTGGATGTTGGATTCGCTGGCCAGCATCGATGGTGTTGATGAAAAGATAATGCACTCGGCCAGATTTTTCCTAAAGCAATACATAAATCTGATGTCTCCGGATAATTTCCCGTTTTTAAATCCAAAAGTTTTACAGAAAACGCTGGAGACTGGAGGAGAATGCCTAAAAAGAGGCACCGAGATGCTTCTGGAGGACCTAAACAAAGGCGCCATAACCACCAACGACACAACTAAATTTAAAATCGGCAGGGATATTGCGACCACCGAAGGAAAAGTCATATATCAAAATGATCTAATAGAACTGATACAATACGCTCCGACAACTACTAAAGTATTTTCAAAACCGATATTGTTTGTACCTCCGTGGATCAATAAGTTTTATATACTAGATCTAAATGAGAAGTTTTCGTTTGTGAAATGGGCTGTGGATCTCGGTTTTACCGTATTCATGATATCGTGGGTCAATCCAGAAAAAAAACATAGGGACAAGGGATTCGATAACTACGCTTTCGAAGGTCTCATCGATTCCATCAATAAAATTGCTGAAATTACAAAGGCGAAAAGCATACATACTCTCGGCTATTGCGTTGGAGGAACCCTGATTTCCGCTCTGTTGGCCTATTTGGCCCATCCCAATTGCAAGAAACGTCCGAAGATGCGCATAGAATCCGCGACTCTTCTGACGACACTGCTAGATTTCGAGAGAGCCGGAGATATGGCTGTTTTTATGGCAGACAGTTATCTGGGATCCATTGGAGCTCAGCTGGAGGAAAAAGGGTATCTTGATGGCCAGGTGATGTTCAATACTTTTAGTGCTTTGAAAGCAAACGATATGATTTGGCGATATTTCGTCAACAGCTACATGTTAGGGGAGAAACCAGCTGCTAATGAGATATTATTTTGGAATTCTGATCCAACAAATATCACTCAGGCTATGCAGACGTTTTTGGCCAGGGATATGTACAGAGACAATCTTCTCAAAACAGGCACATTGAAACTTGGTGGAGTTCCTCTGGAATTAAATCGTATTAGCAATATACCAATTTACATGATTTCCACCATAAAAGATCACATTGTACCATGGGAAGCCGCTTTCGACGGCATAAAATTATTCGGCGCCAACATAAGATTTGTTTTAGGAGGATCCGGACATGTCGCCGGCGCCATAAATCCTCCGTCGAGAAATAAATACTGCTATTGGATAAACGAAAAGACTGTGAATGACTCCCAAGAATGGCTGAAAACCGCCGCAGAACTTGCCGGATCCTGGTGGAACGACTGGTTTAAATGGATAAAACCAATGCTGGGGGAAATGGTTAAGCCAAGACACATAAAAAATTTCATACGTGACGCCCCTGGCATTTATGTCCACAAATCAAATATAAACGACCAGGACTGAGAGCCCAGCCAGCGTATGACGGCTGGCTCTGGTTTGTGCTTCCATTCGATGCGCATCATGTCGAACGGACCGTATACAACCTAATCGGATGAGCTACTTTTTTGGGCAGCAAGATTTTCTTCAAGACGCTTTTCGTAGTCGACCATATCATAGCCAAACGCCTGAAACAAAGCTTCGTGAAGAGGTCGGTTAATGCCATTACATATTGCAAGTCGCCCACAAGCTTCGAACCTGTCTGAAACAACTGATTTAGCAAAATCATATTCTGGACTTGTTATTGCGCCTGGTAGCGCAGTCGTTTTTGCAGAATGATCATATCGTATTGGCTGTCCCATTTCGGCACGTAGAGCAAAATCGCTCAACTTATTTATATACAGGATATTTTTTCCAGAGTGTTTCGCGCAATGCAAGCCTGCTATCTGTAAAATTTCCATAGGCGTCTCAAATATATCTTTTATAAGCGCTTCCAGAGTATTAACGCTTTCGCGATGAGCCTTTACATCATTAACGTTTTTACACTGCGTCCGACATGCTTTATTATAAGCCATTACAAGAGAATGCAGCTTCTCTGGAGAATCATTGTATTGCTCTTCTAGGCTATTTATAAGCTTAATTTGCTCCTTTAACGCATCTGGATTAACTACTACATTAGCCAATGTTGAAGCGATTTTCATTGAAAGTGCATCGTCAAGTCCAAGCATATGGTCGGCTGTGGCAATATTAGCAGATATTGTGTGCCCAATCTCATGAAATAACAGTTGACCTTTTGGATCCTGCTGCCAATATAAACCATCTATCAAATTATCAGATTGGCAACCAAATAATGAACTATGCAAGGTATGTCTCTGATAGCACAACGAAATTTCATTATAAGCTGAGCGGCCATTTAATTCCAGATTTTGGGAAAATTTTATCTTTTTTGAAAAACATCGCTCAAAACCATCGGCAATTGCATCGCAGATTTTCGGAGAAGCTTCACTCCAGGCAATCAAAGTTAAAATGAGATTTCGATAAGTCTGACTGTCCTCAGCTCTTTCATGTAAATCTCTTTCTATGTTTTTCTTTAGTGCTGTATCTGCAAATGTGCTTTTCGATATAATGAAAGTATCAATCAGCCTATGAATCTCTTTGAGTTTTTCAGCATCTTCTTTAGTCGTATCCACAAGTCTAGACAGGTTTTTTTTGAACTTCTCATCCGAGAGATTCATGTGGTCTATAAGAGTTTTTGCGTCAATAAATCTAACCTCATCTATTGTTAGGCCTTCTTTTTCAAATAATTTTATTAATGCGCCAGATGCAGCTTTTTCTGGAGAATTTTCCATAGCCGGACGAGACATTTCACGATAAATTTCATCTGATACTATGGGGGCCAATTGATGTTTTACCAGGATGGGTATGTTATTATATGCATCATATTGGTTATCGCATGCGTTAGTAAAATCTTTCAACGCCTTATCGCGTCTTGCCCCATAAGCATCCAAGAGTTTTACTGCTTTATCAGGTGCTGCATTAAGGTTATCAAGTCTTACCCTAAGATTGTCAAGAATTTTTTGTCTTTCATCGTAGCTTGTCAACGAAAAAGCCAAGTCCAAGGCTTCCTTATTCTCAGCTTCGATTTTGTCATATTCAGCCTTAGCTTTAGCTATGACTTCATCATATTTAGCCATGACTTCGTCATATTCAGCAATGACTTTACGAAGTTCTGCATCTGCTTTCTCAATTTCTGCATCCGCATCTGTCTTTGCTTTAGCAATATGTTTCAGCGAATTTTCTATTGTTGCATATGTCTCTTTATATTTTGCTGCATCAAGACCTTTGCCTTCTAGCAGTTTTTTTATCATTTGATCAGGTGATAACGTTTTACTGAAGAGCTTTTTCTGAATCGCCACAAACGGCGCCTTAAAGAACGCTGCAACTTTGCTACTATTTTTCACTGGTGGCACAGAACCTGGATTCGTTGTCGCACTCAGACTCATAACAGCCGCCATGACGATCATACACAATATTTTCTTCATTTATAGACATCCTCTTGCCGATAATAATAAGCCATTGTATCTGTTTTTAAATAAAAAGTCAAGTGTTTTTGTAAAAATTTTTACGATATTTTTCTGGACTCCGACGTCGGTGCGTGCCGCACTGGCATTACTAAAAAACGCCCGTTGTGCAACCACTCATCCAGAGGCCAAAAGGGCTGTTGGGATCCAGTTGAAACAAAAATCCGCATTCTCAATTAAATTGTGTATATAGCGATAGCATTAGCGCCCGTGTTGCATACATCTTTGAGGATGCAGGATGAACAAGACGGCTTCTTGGCTTTACAGACATATCTTCCGTGCAACACCAGCAGATTACTTATGTTCGTCTTGTAGATGTCTGGAATAATTTCCTCCAAATCCGCCTCGACTTTTAGTGGATTTGAGCTATTGGACAGTTCCAGACGACCACTGACTCTCAACACGTGGGTATCAACGGCTATTGCCGGCGCATTATATAGAGTATTCATGACAACATTAGCCGTTTTGCGTCCTACTCCCGGCAATTCCTCTAGAGATTCTCGATCGTTGGGCACGACACCATTGTGTTTTTCTTTTAGTATCGCGCTAAGAGCAATAATATTGGCGGCTTTTCTCTTGTAGAGTCCAATGGATTTGATTTCTTCCAGTAGATTATCCAGACCGAGTTCGAGTATATCATCTATGGTTTTGTATTTTTCAAAAAGCTTTGACGTGACTTTGTTGACCTGGATATCCGTAGTTTGCGCAGACAACACAACAGAGATTAGAAACGTATAGTCGGAAATATATTCCAACTCTGTCTTTGGATTGGGAAATGATTCCGACAGTCTTTTGCATATTTCCTCGACTCTTTCGATTCCTCGCATAATTTTCCTTCATCAGATATTCCAGGACCGTTTTCTGAGGCAGCTTCAACATAAAGATAGCACATACTTCAGAAGTTCGCGATAGCATCATCGGATCCAACGTCACGTTGGTTGATCCAGATAATCTTTCATGCTATACAAAGCCGGTTTCTGATTCAGCAGCCAGGAAGCGCATTTCAGCGCTCCTTTGGCGTATACAGTTCGATTAAACGCTCTGCTGGATATGCTGAGCATTTCATCTTCTCCGCAGAAATCGCAGATGTGATCGCCACAGACGTTTCCGGATCTTATGCTGACTATCTGCGCTTTTTTTCCAGATTGCGCTTCAAGAAACAAAGCTGTACCAGATGGAGAATCTTTCTTCTTACTATGATGTCGGTCTATTATACTAAAATCGAACTCCGGAAGTACAGCCGCACATTTCCGCAAAAGAACAGCCATAAGCTGAATTCCAATACTAAAATTAGTGCAGTACATAATAGGAATACTTTTGGAATACGCTTCGATTTTCTCGAAATCTTCCGGAGAAAATCCAGTCGTACCAATTACCGATGGAACACAATGGCATGAAGCAATTTCCAGAGCCGTCATTGTAGCAGATGGCCTGGAAAAATCTATGAGCACATCGCTATTTCCTATGCCCCTCTCAAAATCGACCTTTGTGCTCTTGCTCGATATCCCACCGGCCAAACTAAAATCGGAGGAATTCCGCAGCAATTCCTCCACCAGAGTTCCAATTCGACCTGTAATTCCAACTATTCCTACTTTTTTCATCAGCTTCTACTTACTCCCGGCAGACTTAAGGCTAACGTAAGTCAGAACATTGCCTGGAGTGGTAGGAGTACTAGCCTCAGAATACAGAATCGACAACTTCTTTTCCTTCAAAAGAGAATCTGCAAAGAGGGCATTGATAACATCACCCACATGCCCCGTCTGTGTGTCGAATGCAATCTGTGTATATTGCATAAGAGGATGCACTATAGAACTAGAGATATCTCTGCAATCGATCGACGAACCATCATCAAACGAAAGACGTGCTATAAGTTCTTTATGTTTGTTATGAGCGCATTTATCAGAGCAGTCGATATAACCAAGGCAGTCTTTCAGCTCACGCCTAGTGTCTGTAAACACCAACACTTTCATTTGAAAACGGCCAAAATCGTACGATCTCGAACGTTTTAAAGATTCCATGATGTGAGTAGGCACGGCTTCCATTCCTTGCAAAGCAGTAGCAAAAAGAACAAAGAAACAGATCCCAATAATTTTTTTCATAATACAATCTCCAGTTGAAAATTATATGATAAGCGCTGAGTATCAATCTGTCAATCCATATCCTTTTATAATGTAAGCGCAATTTAGAAATGTCCGGTTTTAAGTAGTCAGCGAATCCCATAAATTCGACGAAGTTATGTCATTTGTTGAGGAAAAACCATGCAAATATTTAAGGAAGAGGAAATGGATAGGATTTATGTATTGCGCCAAGTAAAAGAGCGCAAATTGACGCAATCGGAGGCAGGGCGCCAGCTTGGACTGAGTGAGCGTCAAATCAGGCGATTATTAGAGCGCATGTCAGAAGATATTGCTGGAATTAGAAGCCGCAAACGCGGAGACAACAGAGCGTTCAAGGAGGAATTCAAGCAACGTATTCTTGCAATTGTAAGAGAAAAATACCCAGATTTTGGTCCAACTTTTGCTTCTGAAAAGCTGCGTCAATGGATGATGGAGGATGGCTTATGGCACGGAAGAATGAGGAAAAACACAAAGACACACCAAAGTCGTCAAAGACGCTCACGTTTTGGAGAACTCGTGCAGATCGATGGTTCTCATCATGATTGGTTTGAGGGACGCTGCCCAAAATGTTGTCTATTGGCGTTTATTGATGATGCCACGAGCGAGCTTATTTGTGCTCGTTTTGAAAAGGCTGAAACAACGCTTGGTTACATGCGATGTGTTTATGAACACGTGCAAACGTATGGAATTCCAGTGAGTTACCACAGCGATCGGCATAGTATTTTTAAAACAAGCAGAAATGATACGACAACACAGTTTGCAGATATGCAATTTAACAGAGCCTTAAAAAATCTTGGAATTGAACTCATTTGCGCTCATTCTCCACAAGCAAAAGGACGTGTTGAGAGAGCCAATAAAACGCTGCAAGACAGGCTTGTGAAAGAAATGCGTCTGCGTAAAATTTCTTCGATTGAGGAAGCAAACCGTTATCTTCCAGAGTTTATCAAGCAGCACAATAAGAAATTCGCTGTAGCTGCACAGAGCCAGGGCCTTTTAATTCTCTGCGACCAATTTTATAGCCCTCCTATGGAACCGAGCACCATTAAACATCATATCCGGAACAGAAGTGTTCAATTTACAGGCTAATCCGATGATCAGATTCCGCAAAGC
>BNWE01000044.1 GCA_025998595.1 Alphaproteobacteria bacterium
CACATAATTTTGGGAAGAGATTGAGAGCTTTAAATGGCTTGACTCCTTTTGAATTTGTTGCTAAAAAATTACAGAAGGATCCCAAAACTTGGGTTCTTTCATCGGGTCATGATGAGGCGGGACCAAACATCTCCATAATATTAACACATTATACGACAATGTCATCGTAGATCATAGATGAAGGCGATATACTTAAAATATTTAAAAAATTTTATGAAACGACCGTGATCGGATTATTGGATACTTTCTTACAATCTTTGCATTGATACCTTTGATTGCCACCTGATGTCTTTCCGTACTTTATCAAATTCTTCGAACAGCAGTGTTTGCAACATTCCATTTCTACCTCCACAACAAAATATGAAACATGATACTACATCGCTGGAACTTCACCAACTAATTAATTAGAAGTCTCAAAAAATCAGCTAATATTCAACAATAGCACTTGACAGAAAGCAGCCATTACCTATAAAATTAATGTATCGCGGAGGGATGGCCGAGAGGCTGAAGGCAGTGGTTTGCTAAACCGCCATACGATTGAAAAGCCGTATCGAGGGTTCGAATCCCTCTTCCTCCGCCAGGCTATGCGGCTTTTGACCCTGTTATTTTATTGAAATAAATATCATTTAAATAAACCTAAAAATCATATTACTTTAAGTATATTTTATCATCTTTCGCCTTTTTTCTCCGAAAATTCTCTCTCCATTCTCCAAAATCACGTGTCTGGAGAATCATGAAGCACGCGCTATAATTTATTGAAAATGCGAGATATTTTTGAGGCAATTACACAGCAGACAAAACAGGTTTAGAGAGTTTCAGCGGTAAGTGAGTGGAACGAGAAGAAATTACGCAGTGTTTTGGTGATTTTTTGTGGATGGATTCTTGAGTCGTCTATGGCGTTATTACAATAGCCATGGTGCTACTTCTAACACGAGCTAGATTCGCCTCCAAAATGAAAAAAGACAAACCTAGCTAGTCGCTCCTGAAGAAGTCGTTTTGTTCTGATATTTGAGTGTGTTTGTGGAGAAAATGCCACATGTTTTTTGCAACATTTTGTTGATTCAAAACTGCGTAAAATTACGAGCAAATATTGTTAAGAAAAAACAATGATTCCGGAGGCAGCGCTAATGGCTCGTAAACAGCCTCTGGGAGCTTGTTTATATAACTCATTTTAAAACATTTTTCATTTAGGCTAGATTTGTTAGAGATAGACGGCATAATGAAAAGTTGCAAAAAATAGCTGCCTCAAATGCTTTCTATACACTCAAATATTAACAAAAAATGACTTCTTCAGTGACGACTAGCTACAGAAGGACTCTACTTCTCTTTCCTTTTGGACTGTCGATGGCGACATTCCTCAAACGCAAGCAAAAAATAGGAGTGGCATTGGAATTACTCACAAAATTATATTAGACCTGTTGCGTAGGCCGATTTTGGGGCCTGATAATCAGGGCTTCCGGATGGCTTTGTCGAGTAGGCCGAGGGAATTTCACCCTCAGCCCCTCACAGAACTGGACGTGAAAGTCTCCCTTCATCCAGCTCTTGTTATTTGCTTTCGTCAGAATGCCTCCTGTTTTCACAGTTACACCGAAATAAAAGGCAAATAACTGAGCCCCTTTGCTCCAGCAACTTTCATCGCCTTCTTCGCTAACTACGAGCTCATCCGTCCCTGCATGAAGCATCTTTTTTTTTGATGCTTTTCGCCACGCAAGTTCCCAAGTTGTATCGATGAAGCCTATTGTAGAGTCATCCTGCCTATACGCCGTTCGCTGCGCAGTCTCGCCCAAGTTGCTCTCTGCGCTTGTCCATAACACGTTGCAGCTGTTATGTTTTAACGAAGCCTTTAGACTATCGACGCCTAATCGAACAGTTCACTTTCGTTGATCTCTCTACAACTCACCTGACATTTTCATAATGCCTTTTCCATTGCCGCTCAGCACCAGACGCTTTCGCTATCCAGCACCGCAAGGTGGTTTGGTAAGTCTGCTTGGACAGCCCTTACCGGAGGGCCCTTTTCCTCCATCTTCATCGTACCTTCTCTTGGCACACTGCAACAGGTCTATTCTTTGATAAGGAATGCTACTTGCTTTTTAAATATGTTTCCTCTTTTATGTCTTTTACGTCTTTAAATATATCGCCAACGCTTAGCGTTTTGTCTTCTGGAACTATATCTCTCGTGACGTCGTCGAATTTTCCTTTGCCAATTCCATTTCCGATGCAGATTTCATACTGCGAATCATCAGGAAGCTCAATGGTAATGTCACGGCATTCAACGTACTTACAGAAATCAATAACAGTTTCAAGTGCTTTACCTATGCTTCTTCCAACCAAAACACGGTTTTTTACACCAAGACGATCTATCGGCAGCAAACGAAATACTTTCAGTATTATATCACGTATCTCATTGACGGCATCTCGCATTTCAGCTTCCTTAAGTGATACTCCTATTTTTTTCAGCAGACCAATGCATCTACTAACATCCTGACTTGCTTTTCGAAAATCGCCCTTACTTATGTCCCCATACGTTCTAACCCAATTGCTTGCGATGCCTGCAAGGGTGTACTCCCACTGCGCATACTGAAGATTTTCACACAAACCTACGCTGCAAACTTTGTCCACGAGCCTATAATCATTGCCAGTCTGCGCCCTTGTCAAAAGATCAATAATTCTGTCTCTAAATTCTATGTACTTATAATACACCTTCGGTACCAAGTCTAGCTTTATGGCACACTTCGTGCTTTCATTAAGATATTCCGTTAGATACGCGATGGATCTATCTTTTTCATCTTGCACTCGCCTCATTTCGTTTTGGAGGTTAACTATTAACCTTGCCTTTTGCTTGTTTTCAGCCCTTAATGCATCCATTGTATCTTGGCTTTGGACATTTCTTGTTAGATCAGTCTGAGCACTACTATCAGCATGATCTATATGCACAGGTGAAACTAGATCAGTCTGTACATCTACCGACTTCTGCTGACGACTTGGGATTTGCAATTGTTCTGCAAGAGATTTCATAGCCGCCACTAGAGCATTTAATGCCTCTCGTTTTGATGCAATGCTTTCTTTTGTAGCCACTATTACCTTATTTGCTGGATCATTATAGACCTGCTTTGCCCCTTCTCGCTTCTTCTTGAGAATTCCATCAAAATCAACTCCTGATCTCTCATAGAGTTGCTGTAATTGAGTCATGATAGCGTCAATTCTTGCTGCAATTTTTGTTATATCATTGTGACCAGCAGTTTCTACATCATTTTTTAACGTACCAAGTAAATCCGTTGCATCTTTATCCAGCTTAACGAATTTATCAAGCGCATCAGAAACAGCTGCTTCCGTAGTCCTGTGGTCGATGAGTTGTGCTTTGGAAATGAGTCTACGCCCAGCAACAAGTTTATCAACAAGCTCATTAAAGCATTCCCTTTTTGTTGAACTGTTAAGAGCATCAATTGCCAAAACACTACTCATCAAGTCTTCAGGAATCTTTGCGTCGCCCTGATCTGATGGCCAGTTCAACAATTCATAGATAAACTCCTCTGGTGTCATTCCAGTTGGAAGATTATTGAAAGATGCTTTATTAAGGGCACAAACCTTGATCGCAAGGGCTTCAGCCTCAGCGGCCTTTTTATTAGCTTCAGCTCCCGCGGAAGGAGTCTTTGCAACGTCATATGACATACAACCACTCATTTTTCCGTACATTGCACTCACGTCGGCTGAAGCATAACACAGAGCCGTCGCAATCACAAAAGAACAGCCTAACTTACCCATTTCTACTCTCCATTTCTCATTAGCCTCAAAATTGCGATCAATAACACAACTATAGCCAAGGATATCATGAAAGAGTTAACTCTTTACTTACTTCATACCAACATACCGGGGGCATTTAATTCGCTACTGGATCGTCATTCAGAGCCCCGTAGGGGCGTGGGAATCCAATGCTCGATAAAGCGTTATGCTTTTCTCCTATTTTTTATCTGATTGTGGATCCCTACGTCGCGCTACGCGCTCCTCTGGATGACAGCTCCAAACGAGAATTAAAAAGCCCTGTGTACCTACAGCATGAACTTTTTATAGCTTTTCACTAACAAACCTATTCATCAATCCTTGTTCCACGGAACTATTCTCGGATCTGGTATCACAAACCTAGCCATTAACTCCGGATCTTCTGCATATAGCTCATACCGTTTCGCAATCGGAGGCAGAGCCTCGTACAATCTCTGCTGGAACGCTATGTCCTTTCTGGCTGCAAATTGCAATAATCCAGTACTATAGAAAACAGAGCGTGGAGTGCTGGCATGCCTTGTAAATGCAGCAACACTTATAGCAACTTCTGCCAACTCCTTCCATACTCCTACAAAAGCATCATCGTCTGTAAGCGAGTGGCTACTGAGATTCACGTTTTGTTTATTATCGGCTTCCTCCAATGACTGTTGCACTTGCATTGCAATAGCGCTGGAGCACAAAGACACCGCCAAAATCGTATACAGATATTTTCTCAAAAACAGCATTACATCTAACTCCCTGAAAACACATGTATACTTTACAATATGCAATCAGGGAATTACAAGGATCATCCACTACCCTAAATAACTTACACAAGCCATTCTTTGAACCAATAACTACAAAATGGAGCAGCGGAATACGATCTAAAGTTTTACCTATTCAAGCTCCAATCTGTAACCTCTGGATTTGGTATTACAAACTCCGCCATTAACTCTGAATCTTCCGCATACAGTTCATAATATCTCGCGGCAGAAGGCAATGCTTCATACAACTTCTGCTGGAATGCAATGTCTTTTTTGGCTGCAAATCGGAGTAGCCCAGTAGATAAAAAGGTATCTAACGGGGTTCTAGCATTATCAGTGAAAGCAGCAATATCTAGAGCAAGTTTTCCCAATTTTCCCCACACCTTTATAAAAGCGTCATCACTAACTGCATTTTCCTGTACTAATTTTGCGTAATCCGCTTCAAGTGTTCCATTTTCTGTAGTCCCACCAAGATTTTCGATCTGCTTTGATGAAATTACAAGTGAAGGCTGAACTTCCATCGGTTCTGCTATAGAACAAGAAAGCACAATTGCCGCGACTATGCATTTAGACATTCTCAAAAACAACATACACAAAAACTCCTTAATTGAAACACAAGCATTCTACCATGCACAACTAAGGAGTTCAATCTCTGCACAAATGCTCTGCTTTTTTACAAATGAAACAGATGAAATGCGACCTAAAGGTTTATCTATTCAGACTCCAGTCTGTAACCTCAGGATTAGGTATTAAGTATTCAGCATCTAAAGCTGGATCAGTGATTCCAGGTGCTCCAGAAGGTTGTTTTACAGTGTTAGGTAATGAATTGAATAACCTTTTCTGGATCTCAATATCTCTTCTGGCTGCCAATCGCAACAATCCCGTTGTCAAAAAAGTGTCTAATGGCGTTCTGGAATTTTTTGAAAATGCAGCAACGCTCAGGGCTAGTCTTGCCAATTTTGTCCATACCTCTACAAACTTATCATCGCTAATTTTAAGAAAGTCAGCAAGCATTTGCAACTGTTGACCAAGAGATATAATATGTCCGGATAATGCTGAAGTCATTAGTCCTTTCGCGTTGATACTATATTTAGCCGCTGTAATTGTTCTGCTTGTAGGCTCAGCTAACCGAACATTTGCCGGCAAGGCTCTAGCGGAACCATTAGCAGCGTAGTGTGCTATTGCATCATTGTGTACAATTGTTTGTTTGCTATTGAGTATATTTTCTAAATTGATATTATGAGCTCTAGCATCTAGTTCTCCAAAACGACCGATATATCCGTTAATAACGTTAATTTTCAAATTGAATTTTTCTACCGGATCACGCCCAATATGCTCAACTTCTACCTTTGCAACTTCATGATTTAAATTATCTAATAACCCTGCAGCAGAAACATCTATATCTATAAATTCTTTGAATACTTCTGTAACAGTCTTCTTTATAGCCTTTTGGTCGCTTATTTTTGCCTCAGACAGCAATTTGTGTCCAAGAACGAGCTTGTCATTGAGTTCGTTAAAGGAGTCTCGTTTCTTATCATCATTGAGAGCATCAATACGCATAACACTCGCCCTTAAACTTTCAGAAATTTTTGCAGAATGAGATATATCTATCACATTTTCAGCCCAATTCAACAACTCATAAATAAATTCATTGCGATCCATTCCGGCTGGAAGAATATTAAAAGCCTTTGGTCTAAGAACATTGATTTTGCTGGCAAGAGCTTGAGCGTCAGCTACTTTTTTTCGCGCAGCAGCATCTCCAGTCTCTGCCTGAGTATACGATATACTACCATCTCCATTCATTTTTCCGTACTTAACCGCATTCACGTTAGATGCAAAAAAACATAATATAGCTGCCAATATCTTTAAGTTGGCAGGCACAGTAACCGTTTTCATATTTACCACCTATTATTAACCTGAGACCATAATATCAGCAAATAGTTAACAATTTGTTAAAATGAAGAGGTTTTTTGAATTATTTTTTGAGACCACAAAAGAAGATGCATTTTGTTCGTTAGACACAACATCTAACGAACCATGCCATTAAAAACTATATGTCACCAGCAGCCTAAAACTACTCCTACTAAGGCGAACCTTGTTTTCTATGGAATACCCCTTCCATTCGATATCCTTCAATTTTTTACCTGTTTTTATAGTATGAGAAAACTCTGCGGAAATTCCCCACCTCTCATTTAGCATTTTGCTAATTCCAACAGCTAGAAGTGGAGCGAAAGTTTGAAACTTGTCACTTTTTTCTATAAAATCATTCATGATGGCGACATGTCCATATAATTGCATAATGCCAACCTTCGCGTACAAACACGCATTGAGCTCTTTATAAAAGTATCCCAACTTGACGGCAGCATATGGACAAACACCAAACGATGTTTTACTTTTAAAATCACTAATTGCTCTTATTTCATTGTCGTTTAGTGGTGGCCTAACATCTGAGTTGTTGGGATTATATAGATTTTCGATTTCTTTCCGCAGATCCTCGATATTTCTTCCAGCTGGATTAATTCCAATATTCGGATATTCGCGAATATATTCACCAGCAAAAAATTTATGCAATTGAAATGCTACTGCCCAATGTACATTACCACTCTCGACATTGCCATCAGTGTCAACATTGCCATTGTGGGCAACGGAGGGGCCAAAAATAGGATCCGCTGCTGTAATCGGCTGTTCGGCCATATGGCCTAACGCATCGGATATGGCAGGGAATTTAGCTCCGACAAATTCACGGATTTTATCGTATCCGTCATGCAAATCACCGCCACCAAGGCTTCTAATGCTGTTTATAGATCTTTCTCCTACAAAATCAGCAAGAACCGCAAGTGGGTTTGCATCGTAAGCACCATCGAAAACTCCTCCACCAGCAGGAGTTGTCATAAAATTGTTGCGGTTTCCGGTTGAAAAATCTGCTTCTCCTCCCAAATATCTCATGGATCGCACAAAACCTCCATATACATCAACATCAACAATATGACTACTGGCTAATGTATCGACATCATAATTCCCACCAAAAGCATTAGGAGATGAGGATATATTATGGAACATCTGCCGCAGGATACGTTCCTTTTTGAGGTAATCTTCGCCTGCTTTATAGTAATCCCTCTCTGCTGCCATTGCATCCCTATTGGCTGCTATTGCGATACTAGAATCGTCTTTTATAACTCCACCAATGCGTACACTTTTACTGGCACCGCCAATGTCAGCTCCAACTTCAATTCCAACGGTAAAGTTTCCAGAGACTGCTTTCTGGTATCCGATGGCGACGGTGCAGCCGTACATGGTGGAATTAACAGATGTGGACGCGTCTCGAAATTCGCGATTGGCTTCCGACGAGGTCTTTTGGACTCCAACGTTAAGGCCGGCTCCGATGGTAAATCCCTCGAAAGCTTTGGCTCCTTCACATGCGGACGCTTCAGGTTTCACTTCACCTTCGGCACATACATAGGAGAAAAACAAGCTGCAAATCGAACAACTCAACAATAATCTACGCATACAACACCTACCACACAATTAACATATCCTACGGATGATATGTTTATTTTTGGTAAAATACCATAGATTTTTATTGGGTATTTTTATGAGTTGGTTTTTGTAGAAATTCACTCTTCTTCTTTAATAACCAGCTTTGATATTCCAACAGCTGCCAGTCCGGCTTCTATAATTGCATCGATGTAATCTGGTGTGAAATACATCACGACAGCGGCAATAATGGCAATGATTCCTTTTGTTTTTTCGCTCAAAATGAAGTCTTTTAGCATGATTTTCCCTCCTCAATTATAAGCTCTGTTAAGCCACCCAGCAATAAATGTTTGCTGAGATGGACTGATATTTGCAATCAATCGATAATATCCGGCAGCCTCGGATTTCAGAGCGGCCAGCAAGTCGGTACTGTCAGCGCTGTTGATGGCTTTCAATGTGATTGGTCCAATGATTCCATCTTCTGTCACTGAAACTCCAGTGGATCGCAATGCTCTCTGGATTAGTTTGTTTGCCTGTGGAATTCCGGTGTTGACAGCTAGATCAAATACTTTCAGCGCAACATTTTCGTCGTCAATGTTTTCATATTTTCCTTTCAACCAGAAGTCGACGAAATAAATTTGTCGAGCTTGGTCTTGAGTCAGTTTTTTTATGTCCAAATGCGGATAACTGCGCTTCGAAATGCCGTACTTTATCTCTCCGCCAGCGTCTACCGAGTTATTGGAGTATCCGCCTTCGTGGCGCATAAGATACTCGAAAGCTTTCAAAAATTTAGTGCTTGCAGCACCTGCGTTTATGCTTCGTTCTGGTTGCATTGTATGTCTCCTTGTAATTGCAAAAGTAAAACGGGTCCAGCGTCACGCTGGTTGGAGCATGTAACAGAAGTTGTAAATCCGCTGGAACTCAGCGAGTGTTGCACATGCGTTATTATCCAATTGGTTGGAATTTTTTTCTTGAAACCAGAGATAATAATCGCCGATTCTGCAAATAGTTCCGGCATTCCTCGTGTGCTGAAATTGAAGGTGAGATTTTCTTTTTCAATGCGCTTTAGTTTGGCTTCGGCTGTTTTTCGAGCGGATTCTTCGTCGTTTGCAACCTCTTTAATCTCGTAGACAGGCTCTCCGTCACCAACTTTCACTTCTTGATAGGCGGCGTTTTTCTTGTCGTACCATTTTATGATAACAGATCCGTAACTTTCGCATTCGCGGAATTCACATTTGTAGTTGGAAACATCTCTTATATATATTGTACGCGATGGCAAAACGAGTCCTGAAACCGACAAAGTTCGCATATCCGGCGCAAACACCAGAAATCCGTTGGACGGTTTTGCGACAGCTCCGTATTGTCCAGCCAATCGTGTCAGTAAATTCAAGCTGCTTTCGCCAAATTGCTCGATATTATCGAGTTTAATATTGGCGAATTCCTGCGCGACAGCTGGTTTGAGTCCTTGAGATGCGGCGATTTTATTCACCAATTCACCAACGGTTCCACCAAAAGACTCTGATACCTGAGACCTCAGCGAATTGTTGATGGCATGCGCTCGAATATGCATTACTTGCCGTGGTCCTTCAACTGAAACTTCTTTCAGAAAGTAGTCTCCAATTTTTATGATTCCAGTTTCTTTATAACCAAGAGAAACTTCGATTTTCGCTCCAGATTGAGGCAATGCAATGGCATCATCGAAGTCGTCAAGGACAATTTCGCAGGAATCGCTTTTAAATCCAGCTTCGTCGTTGGTCGAGATAGAAATCAGGCGTTTTTTGATTGTCTCCGTTGAGTCAGATCCGTTGATCCTTACCAAAAAATCTGGTGCCA
>BNWE01000045.1 GCA_025998595.1 Alphaproteobacteria bacterium
ATACAGTATGGGCTCCCCTTGTGTACCTTTCTCTATCATTCATCCTCTGAGTCTAAAACTTCTAATACGCTAAAGCAATTCACGCTAAAGCGTAAGGTTTATAACCGACCCGTGGAAAATAAAAACAAATTGCTCATCTAAAGAACAATTGATAAGTTTTGTGGAGCAATCAGACAAATATCCACTTGTTATGCATCATTATAGAAATTTGGTAATCAATAATATGTTCGAGAATATTCTGCAAAACATTTCAAGAGAGATGGCTAGCAAGAAAATAGAATTACACATAGTTTGCCTTCTTAAAAGCGAAACCGAGAAGGATTTACACTGTTGTAAGCTCGTCAAGCATCTGTCCATGTGCGGAATAACAGCAGATTTAGAATACAGAGACATAAGCAACATCGAATTTTCCATGCGCAATCTTGTCCTTTTATGCTCAAGCTATGCTGCAAAAAAGCTTATGGAGAAACATCCTGAACAAATTAGAAACATCATATTTTTTGCGGATGAAGCACTGATTGGCACTGGCACAAAAAACATATGCTATGGCAAACCAAATAACTATTACTTTGCAACATTAGAATTGATAAACATCTTTCACCATAGCAAACAGCTTGAAGAATCAGTAAACGATTTTAAACATTCTTACCATGACAAAACCTCCGATCTTTATGTAAAGAATACATCGACTCCTGAGGCTATTAATTGGAGAAAGAACAAATTTTTTAAATTCTCATCTGCGGCGGTTGTGTTAATTGCGTTAGTTTATGGTATGTTACTGCTGAAGAATTCAGATGATACAGAAAACATTGTACTGACAACACAATTTATTGGTAATGATATTTTGCTGCCACGTGAGGATATCATCCTTGCCATCGATTCAGCTTTTCAAAAACAAAATGGAGTGAAATTTGCGGTTTTAATAGGAGAAGGTGGTGCAGGAAAAACTGTAATATCTCGTCACTATCTACAAATAAAAAAAATCAATGTTAAAGCTGAAATAAATGCTGAGACACGAGAGCGCATCTCTGAGGCTTTTCTGAATTTAGCGATTGTACTGGCTAATACCAAAGAATTACGAGAAAAACTTTCTTACATACAAACCATTCCGGATCATGGTGTAAAGAACAAACAGCTAATCTCTTTTGTTTTTTCCAAGTTAAAAACAATCAATAATTGGTGTTTGCTTTTTGATAACGTAGATGACTTCGATTTGATACGTGATTTCATCCCCAATAATGACCAATCTTATCGAGGTGGAAGAGTAATCATTACCACCAGAAATGAAAATTTTAAAAACATAGGATCACTCCCAAACGGTAGTATCGTAAACATCGGCAACCTAAGTCCTGAAGAACAAACGAAACTGTTTTCTAGAATTTCATATGGCTATCAGACACAAATTCCTCACAATAAATTGCAGGAAATCAAAGGTTTTTTAAAAAATATTCCTCTTTTGCCTCTGGATGTGTGTGCAGCAGCATATTATCTGAAAAACACACATATAACTTTTACCGAATATCTAAAGATTTCTCAAATGCCGGATAAGATTTCCGAAGAAATGCAAAAGACGTTTCTTAGCGAAGGCATCAATTACCACAAGAGTCGCTATGGAATTATTTCATCAATTTTCAGTATTGTTTTGGAAGTAAACCATGAATTTAGAGAATTGCTGCTATTCACGTGTCTGTTGGATTCCCAGAACATCCCAACAAAGCTGCTAACTCAGTACAAAGATTTATCGACAGTTAGTGCTTTCATCCACAGTATGAAAAGGTTTTCAATGATAGCAGATAACGAAAAATCATTTTCTATACATAGGAATAATCAGGAAATTGGATTGCGATATATTTTGTCCACAATCTCTTCTCAAGAAAGAGCAAAATATATAGATGAAATCATTAAAATCATGACTCCATATGAGAGCATAGCCTGGAATTGGTATGAAAAATATAGCAGCAAAATGTCTCTAGCAGAAAGAAAGGATTTCGTTATTCATGCAAAATCCTTGCTTAAAAAAATCGAATCCTGTTCTTTAGCGGATTCACAGCATAAATATGAAACTATGCTTTTGCTATCAATTTTGTATGCCTATGCAGACATGGAACCGTACGACAAAATGCATGAACTGGCCGAAAAGATCCTGCGATTAAATAATGGCAACAATTGCATAAAAGACATTGACTTAGCCGTATTGCTGCTCTACAACGCGCATCTTTCCCGTAATTGTGATAAGAAAAGATGCGAAGAACTTTGTAAAAAATGCGTAGCTTTTTGCGATAAATTATCAGAAGCCAATAACATCGCAACAATGGCAAAAATCTATCTAGCTCGGTTGTATTTTGATGATGGTAACTTTGAAAAAGCTCTGGAATTGCTGAATGAAATAGAAGAAAGAATAACGCTAGGCATTAGCAGTAATGCTAAGTCGATTTATGCAGCGATAGTCAATCAATTTTTCATTTGTTCCATAAATTACTATGTCAATAAAACGATAACCTACGATCGTGTAAAGTATTTGGAGAAAGCGCTAGATATTTCTGGCGGAGGAAAAATGTGCCATGAGTCTGGAATAAAAGTAGCTGAATTACTGAGCAATGACGTAATTATATCAGACATTATCTCTCTCAGACTTAATCTAATCCGTACCTACAATGTGTTTGGCGAAACACAAAAAGCAATGAGAAATTGCACAGAGATAAAATTTTTGTACGATCAGATGGATAAAATGGGTATTGTTCCTCCTGTGCAGAGCCTCATATTCAAGAAAGAATACGCCCATACATTGCTGAGAAACAACAATGTGGAAGAGGCATACAAAATATTGGCAGATGTTCTAAAGGCTACGAGCTTACATAAATCGATGTGCAGTTTTTTCGTGGCCATAGTTTACAAATCAGAAGCAGATATTCGGCTAAACAAGTTTGAGGAAGCTTATGAAGATTGCAAATTAGTACTGGTCGCTTCCGGCGATAAAAGTAATTATGCGAAATTGATAACATGCCAATGCCTCTATAATATGGCCATATCCAAATATAAGATGTTGGACAATAAAACCGCCATAAAACATTTCGAGGAATTTTTCAAAGCTTCGCGAGAATTTTGCGAAGATTTTCTCGATAAAAACGTCTTTGAGCAACTCAAAAGTCAGAATACCTTTGAAATTACAAAAGATACATATGCAATAAACACATACCTAAAACACAGCCTGAAAATATTTACCGCCATTTATGGAGCAGATCACCCATTTGTAAAAGATTTCGTCGCAAAACAGTGTGTCGCTAACTCAGTTCACTGACGTTGGTACCACAGCAACCGCTATTTCTTCCCATATGCAAATTTCTCATGATGCTATGAAATTATTGGTAAAAGATGAAGCATTGTTTCTGTTAGCAGCAATGTTTCCGATAATTTCCCCTAGAATTGCACCAGTGCTGCAAGCATTGCCAATCCTTGTAGGACTAGCATTTTCTTCTGATGAAGTAGCTTCGATATCGAAAACGGCGCTGGCATACCTTTCAACAGATGGCAAGGCCGTTCGCGCAGGTGCGGCACTGCCCATTCTTGTAGAACTAGCATTTTCTTCTGCTGAAGTAGCTTCGATATTGAAAACAGAGCTAGCATACTTATCAACAGATGGCAAAGCCGTTCGTGCAGGTGTGGCACTGTCAATCCTTGAAAGACTAGCGTTTTCTTCTGCTGAAGTAGCTTCCGCATTGCAAGTACTGCTTGCATACCTTTCAACCGGTGGCGAAGCCGTTTTTGGATCCAACGTCACGTTGGCGATTTTGTAGCCGAATTTTTGTGAGACCTGATCTCTGACAAAATTGCAGTCTGCTTTCATAAGAATTTCTCCGTCATTTTCCACCAGTTTCACATGAGTAAACCATTTGTTGTAGAGGTCTGGTGAGATCTGTTCTGCTATTTTTTTTCGAGCTTCCTTGCATCTTTGAGATTCCTGAACAGCATCGATGTGATCCATAGCGTTTTTTGCTTCTGCCAAGTCGTTTGGATGCGTTTTTGCATCGTTGATAATTTTCTCCAAAGATTGAGCAGAAGACGTTTTTTCTCCGTTATCAGGAAGAAAATCCAGTCCGATTTCGCTTTGAAAATGCTGCATGATATAATCTCTGGCAAATGTACTATCGGTTTTCATGTAAATTTCTGTGTAGATTTCTTCTGGAATTTCTTCAAAAATTTCCTCGTGTATCTCCACCAGTTCCACATGAGTGAACCAATTGTTATAATTTTCACAGGAGATTTTCTTTGCGATTTGTCTACGGATTTCCTTACATCTTTCGGATTCCTGAACTGTGTCGATGTGATTTGCTGTAATTTTTGCTGTGTCCTCAGGAACTACTGGAATTTCACTTGTTTTTGTGCCACACCACCCTGTTCTGAATTTATCGATGTTCACAAATCTTATCACCCAATCAATGGCCAAACGAAACGTGTCTTTCATGACAAATGCGCTTGTTTTGATCAGTTTCAGATATCGCTCCCATTCTTCCAGAGACTCATTAAATTTTCTCTTGAAAGCTGCTACGAGATATCTAGCGATTTGTTTATCCAAAACACATGGAAATTTAGGAAAAATTTTGTTCCAGATCCTAACCATATCCTGCACTATGGTTGGCTTGGCTTGTGTGACCGTGGTTGCATCAGTGGCGTTTACTGCTTCGACGCTAGTGTCTTCGCTACATTCGGAAACGTGTGCTGATGCTAATTTCGGCGCTTCAGCATGAGAAGATACCTGTGTTGTAGACACCGAAGTCACTTGTACAGGTCTAGTACGTACTTTTTTTGTTGGCGTTTTCAAACCAGGATCACAGGAAGAATTTGAAACCGACGCAGTCGATTTATTAGATTTATTAATCTTTTGTAAATTGATATCTGTATAGATTGTGTCATTCTTTGTACCAGCCATTATATCACACAGGTTTGAATATACAACTTTTTCGACGTTGTTGTTCTGCAACCTGAGACATGCGCGCAGCTCCTCTATGTTCACGGAATAATATAACGTTTGATTTCGTTTGTTATAGTTTAGTTTTTTAGTATGTACTAGATTTCTTTCTCGAAGATCTTTTAATGCCCTACAGAACGTACTTCTGGACACGCCCAATTTTTTCGCCCACACATCTTGGGTGTTATATATCCAGCGCCTACCATCTACGACTCTTCCGCTGTTTGTTTGTGCCCAAAAAATTATTTCCCCAAGAAGCGTGCCAGCCGTTTTACCAAAATACTGACGCAAATAACTTTTTACTTTATTTATTTTTTTCGTATCACACATTTATACCTCCAAAACATTAACAACTTTTTTTGGAATAAATGCCCGAAATCCCTTGATTGAGCCGCATATTTATTATAGAATGCACTCACATTTAAACTTTTGTGAGTGTATTCTTATGGGTAAAGGGCACTTCCAAAACTTGAGCGGCTTGTTTATGCAAGTCGCTACTTTTTTAAATCATTCGCAAGTTTCTCTAGTATTGCCTTCATTATCCAAGCTGTTCTTGTGTGTTTTTTCTCTTTTCTTACTGCATCAAGTCTGGCTAGGATACTAGATGGTATATCTAACGAAATCTTTTCTTTTCCTAATTTTATTTTCGAATCTTGATCCTCCAAAATATATTCCTTCTTTCCATAGATGTTCTCCGCGAACAAGTCCATTATATATGCTAAAAAATATTATTCAAATATTATTTTGAAATATTTTTGAAGACGATTGCGAATGGATGGAAAATAGTTGTTTCTGATGTAATTAATTTTCCATGGGCCGGGTATAAACCTTACGCTTTAGCGTGAATTGCTTTAGCATAATTGGAGGGCTCAAAAAGAAATACTGGGGATGCCATCTATGGGGCAAAGGTTATTTTTGCAGTACTGTTGGGGCAGTGACAGAGGAAATCGTAAAAAAATATATCGAAGATCAGAGAGATGAGGATTCTTCTTTCAAAGTGTGGGATGAAAAGAAGGATTTATCCTCAGTCGGCGGACCTTTAGGTCAATAACATTCTTCGTGCTTTAGCACGCTAGTAATTGAATTTCTATTAATTTGGGCGGCTAAAGATAGTGAGCTTGAAATATCTCGAATGTCGCTCTATAATTCATGTTTGTAATACAGTTGTATTACAAACGTATTACGGTTGTAATACGCACATATATGCATGATGTTATGATTGAGAGGGAAAATGAATGCACCTGTTATAATAGCGATTATCAATCAGAAGGGGGGGGTTGGAAAATCTACAGTATCTGTGAATCTATCCTACTCACTTAGCAAGAAAAAATACAATGTGTTGATGATAGATTTGGATCCACAAGCTCATACTTCGTGTATTTACTGCGATTCAATCGGAAAAGCAAAAACAATAGAGCAAGCTTTTTTAGATAAAGAAAGCGATATAAACGAATTGATAATAAAGGCAACAACGAGAGGAAAAGAGATAGATAACTTGTATATCATTCCATCGAACATACATTTGGCTGTTGGCATAGAACAAGTTGCTGGAAGAATATATAGAGAAAAAATATTAAAGACTCATTTCGATAGATTGGGGGAAAAGTTCGATTTTATAATAATGGATTGCCCTCCTACCTTGGGTGTGCTAGCGATAAATGCCATATATGCTGCCAACAACATAGTTATACCAACAAACTATAGTAAATACTCTTTGGATGGTATAGCTGATCTTCTATCTACGATGAAGGAGATAAAGGGTGGTGATTTTATGAATTACTTTATATTGAGAAACATATATGACCGTAGGAATAAACAGACTAATGCATATATTGATTTACAGCTGGAATCGGTAAAGTCAAAGGTTTTGGGAACCACCATAAGAAAAAGTGAATCGATAGGGCAGGCACAGATAAGCTCTGCGCCAGTTGAGTTATATGATCCAGCAAGTCATGGATGTCATGATTTTGAGTTGTTGGTAGAGGAGCTTATATTAAATGTCGCATAAAAAATTAGATTTTTCATCACCATCGAAATTGTCTTTTTCTGGTGAAAAAGATGATTCGAGTCTTGGAATAATATCAAATAAAAATAGCACAGTTATAAAGTCATTCAGATTAAGAAAAACAGACATAGAAAAGATAAGAAATATAAATAATCGTGTGAACGAAAAAAATGAAATGAGCTTATATAACGACAGTGATATAATCCGCGGAGCAATTTATTATTTATGTATTCAAGATACTGAAACAATAAAAGAAAGCATACAAAGAAACAAATAAAAACTCTTGATTTTCAAGCGAAACCATGCCACCGTGTTTTCTCGGATGTAATACGGATGTAATACCGGAAATCAATAAATCTCTTTAGAGGATTTACTTCAGTGAATCGTTGAAAAATACGGCGGTATGCTAACTACAGCAACTATTATTTAATGTAATATATGCTATAATGACTTTTATTGCTGGATGATTTTATGAAAAAAGAACATATATTATCGATCCCAACCCAAAGAGCGCTCAAGAAATTTGGTGCAGATATTCGAGCAGCAAGGATTCGGCGGCGCATAACAATGGCAATTATGTCCGAAAGAGCCATGATAACTCCGTTTACGTTGGCGAAAGTGGAAAAGGGGGATCCATCTGTCTCTTTTGGCATATATGCTTCGGTAATTTTTGTGCTGGGAATGATAGATAAGATTTATAGCTTGCTTGATATATCAGAAGATTTAGTTGGTAGATCATTAGATGAAGAACGTCTTCCCAAAAGAGTGCGTACCGCACGCGCACCAATGGCTTTGCCTCCAGATTGATGGGTATGCACACTGTAATTGCAATGCTGAAGCTGTCTCATCATTGCAATTACAGTGCCCCATCCGTTGGTAGCGAAGTAGTAATCGAATCCAACATCATGTTGGTGGAGTATGTGAAATAATGTTGAAGCAGAACCAAAAAAAGAAAGTGCCAGTGCCACAGACACCGCAGGAGATACATGTCTTTATAGATATCGATGATGTCCAATATTTTGTGGGTAGGCTGTGGAGTCTTTTTAGAAACAACAGAGAATCCGCTTCGTTTGAATATGATCGGTCATGGCTGAATAATTCATATAGATTTTCTCTAGAGCCGGCCTTGGAATTACGCGGTGGTACGTATCATACGGATTCTGGAAAAAGCTTGTTCGGTTCGCTTGGTGATTCTGCTCCCGACAGATGGGGGAGAATACTAATGAGAAGGTTTGAAAACGAAAGAGCAAAACTCAATGGAGAAAATCCAAGGCGTTTGAACGAAATAGATTACCTATTGCTTGTAAATGACCAACTGCGGCAGGGGGCTCTACGTTTTAAAGACAGTAAAGGCTGTGAATTTCTATCATGTTCTAAAAAATCTATACCGCTTCTGGTGGATCTTCCAAAACTATTGGCTGCTTCCGATAAAATCACAAACAATGCCGAAATTTCAGAGGAATTGCAGCTTCTTCTCGCTCCTGGATCTTCATTGGGTGGAGCTCGTCCAAAAGCATCTGTTGTTGATGAAAATGGGAATCTGTGTATGGCGAAATTTTCACGAAGCAACGATGAGTTTTCCGTTGTTTTATGGGAGGCTGTAGCGCTGACTCTTGCTAAAAAATCAGGAATCCATGTTTTCGATTGGCGTTTGGAAAATGGTGCGCTAATAGTTAAGCGTTTTGACCGAATTGGTACGCAGCGCGTTCCATTTCTCTCTGCTATGAGTATGCTGGGAGCTCGCGATAACGATTCAATGGATCACAGCTATCTTGAAATAGCCGATGCATTGACGCGATACGGAGCCTTTCCAAAACGTGATATGCGTGAACTCTGGAGACGTATTGTATTTTCTATTTTTATTATGAATACGGACGATCATCTGAGAAATCATGCGTTTTTGTATAACATCGGCAAAGGTTGGGAGTTGTCTCCGGCCTATGACCTTAATCCAACATTCCATAGAACTGGAGCTCTGAGTTTGTGCATATCCGAAACTGATAATATGGCTTCGATTGAATTGGCGTTATCTGTGTCTCATCGATTTCAACTGACTCATATGGAGGCGAAGAATATTGTTACGGAAGTTTACGCTGGAATTTGCGAATGGCGGGAAATAGCAAAAAATATCGGCATAAAAAATAGAGAAATAGAACAGATGGCCAGCGTAATGTCAGCTTGAAGTTGGATTCACTGATGGCTTCGCCCCAAACTGAAAGGAATGCGAGATGTGCTTGCAATTTCAAATTTGTCTCGGCACTTAGATCTCGGGCTATTTACATGTTTTATTTTCCACAAATATCGGCATAAAAAATAGAGAAATAGAACAGATGGCCAGCGTAATGTCAGCTTGAAGTTGGATTCACTGATGGCTTCGCCCCAAACTGAAAGGAATGCGAGATGTGCTTGCAATTTCAAATTTGTCTCGGCACTTAGATCTCGGGCTATTTACATGTTTTATTTTCCAC
>BNWE01000046.1 GCA_025998595.1 Alphaproteobacteria bacterium
GCTTTGCGGAATCTGATCATCGGATTAGCCTGTAAATTGAACACTTCTGTTCCGGATATGATGTTTAATGGTGCTCGGTTCCATAGGAGGGCTATAAAATTGGTCGCAGAGAATTAAAAGGCCCTGCGATATACGTTCAGCGACATGAATTAGCATTTGAATTTTTCTTGGCATTGTAATATCATATGCCGGTTGAAGCTTTTACGAGTCTTCGAAGGGGTGTAGCTCAATTGGCTAGAGTGGCGGTCTCCAAAACCGCAGGTTGGGGGTTCGATTCCCTCCGCCCCTGCCAGAGTGTTTTTGGAATTTTATATGGGGTTTATTTTGCATGATTAGTCCTGCTGAGTTTGTAAGTCAAGTTAGGCGAGAATTACAGAGGGTCACTTGGCCGACCCAGAAGGAAACAGTTGGAATGACCGTAGCTGTGGTTGCAATGATTATCGTTGCTATGATCTACTTTTTTGCGGCAGACGCCGTGATTTACTTCTGTCTGCGTAAAATCTTAGGCGTGTAGGAGTTGATACTTTGAAGTGGTATATCATCAATGTATATTCGGGATTCGAGCGTCGTGTTTTGGAATCCATATATGATCAGGCCAAAAGAAGTAATTTGCAGGACATGTTTGGTGAGATACTGATTCCCGCCGAAGAGGTAACCGAGATCAAAAAGGGCGAGAAGGTAAAAACCGAAAGGAAATTCTTCCCAGGATATATTCTTGTGCAAATGAATCTGACGGATGAAACTTGGCATATGGTCAGGTCAGTTTCTAAAGTTTCTGGATTTCTTGGCGCCAAGGGAAAGCCAAGGCCAATTTCCAATGCGGAAGTTGAGAAGATAGTAAAGAAGGTGGAAGACAGTGCGACGACCGCCAGTTGCGCGGTCAATTACGAAATCGGAGATTCTGTCTCCGTTTGTGATGGTCCGTTTGCGTCGTTTCAAGGGGTAATTGAAGAGGTTGACAGGGAGAAAGAGCGTGTGAAAGTATCTGTTTCAATATTTGGAAGACCAACAAATGTGGATCTTAGCTTCTCCCAAATCGAAAAAATTTCATAGATCGGCGTTTGCGAGTTGAAATTTTTTAATATAAATGATATAAGTGCATCGAAAACGAGGAATTATAGCAAATGAGAACATTCTCTCTTAAAGCAGGGCAGGTCCAAAAGAATTGGGTTCTGGTGGATGCCAAAGATTTGATATTGGGTAGGTTGTCTGCCGTGGTGGCGAGCTATCTGCGTGGAAAGCATAAGCCGGAGTTCACTCCTAACATGGACTGCGGAGACTTTGTTGTTATCGTTAATGCAGAGAAAATAAAGGTAACCGGTAATAAACTGGAAGACAGCGTGTTTTATTGGCATACGGGATATCCGGGCGGAATAAAGCAGAGAACCATGAAAGAATGTCTGAACAGCAGATTTCCAGAGAGAGTCATTAGTAAGGCGGTGGAACGTATGCTGCCGAAGGGACCTCTGGGACGAAAAATGCTCAAGAATCTAAAAATATATGGTGGCGAGAATCATCCACATGAGGCGCAGCAGCCAAAGGTGTTGGACGTAGCTTCCATGAATTCCAAAAACGTTAAGAGGGGTTAAAAATGCAGACTACATTTGGTGATCTAAAAACACTTAAAAAAAACGATCCGCAGGAAGTTGTATCGAAAGTGGATTCTCTCGGAAGAACATATGGCACAGGTCGTCGTAAAGAATCAGTCGCAAGAGTCTGGATTAAGCCGGGAAATGGTTCCATCATCGTGAACGGAAAGCGTTCATCTGAGTATTTCGCTCGTCCCGTTTTGCAGGCACTTGTTCAGCAGCCGTTTTCGATAGCTAATCGCGTTGGATGTTACGATGTGTTTTGCACCGTAGTCGGCGGTGGATTGTCCGGCCAGGCCGGAGCCGTTCGTCATGGAATTAGCCGTGCTTTGGTGGACTATGAGCCAGATCTCAGGTCAGTTCTGAAGGTAGCCGGCATGATGACAAGAGACAGTCGTGTCGTAGAAAGAAAGAAATACGGCCTCATGAAAGCAAGACGTAGCTTCCAATTCTCCAAGAGATAGTTGTTCTTTACTGCACGTAGTTCTTGGTTGTTTTTGTGTGTACTGTTGCGATCTAGCTAATGGATGATCTTTATGATAAGCGTCAAATTGCCGACCCAGTCGTCCATAATAACCGTTATGACGAAGGCAGTGATTAAAGCATCCAGGGGATTGCTGCGGGATTTCTCGGAGCTGGAAAATCTGCAGGTATCCGTAAAAAACAACAAAGGCTTTGTCACCAGTGCCGATTTAAAGGCGGATAAAATACTTAAAGAAGAGTTATTACACGCAAGGCCAACGTATTCGTTGTTATCAGAAGAATGCGAAGAAATTGTTGGAGAGGATCCGTCTCACCGATGGGTAGTGGATCCTTTAGATGGCACCATAAATTATATGCATGGTTTTCCTCACTGGGCCATCTCTGTAGCGCTGCAAAAAGATAGCGACTTCATTGGCGCTGTCACCTATGATCCCATAAAAAACGAAATGTTTTGGGCTGAAAAAGGATGCGGAGCCTACGTAAACGACAAGAAAATACGAGTTTCCGGAAAGCGTACAATGTCTGACTTGCTCATATCGGTCGGTTCTCTGGATCAGGTATTGAGCAAAAAGGTAAGTACATTGGCTAATAGCTTCAGAAAAACTGGTTCCGTGACGCTGGATATGGCGTATGTGGCTGCCGGCAGAATGGATCTGTTACTTTCGTCCGCCAATCCAAACATATGGGATGTGGCAGCTGGAATCTTACTAGTGCGAGAAGCTGGCGGAGTTGCTGCCGCAAAAAACGGAAAAACCATCACCAGCTATGAAGAAATGGCCATTCTCGGCAACGTCAATATAATACAACCGGCATCAGACACTTGCTTCTCCTGAGAAGTGTTCTTTTTGCAAAAAAAACCATCCAATGTCTTGTTTTTCTCTAAAGGGACACTATATATATTGCTGTAATTATCGTATTACAATTTAACAACGGAGAATGATAAATGGAAATGAATAAATTAATGGTAATTTGTGCGGCTGCGATTATAGGCGCGATTGTTGTAATTGCAAATACTGCTGGTGAAGTAAGACAGGTCAGCAACATTGACTATAACAATGGGAAATACACTGGCAAGGTAAACGCTAACAATCTTCCACATGGAAAAGGAATTTTTATATTTGCAGATGGAGTCATCTACGAAGGCGATTTTGTAGATGGGATTCCGCATGGAAAAGGAAAAGAGACACATCCAGATGGATACGTCTATGAAGGAAATTATGTGAGTAGTCTACCTAATGGAAAAGGGAAAATGACATATCCAAATGGAACCGTATTCGAAGGCAATTTTGTAGATGGGATGCCGCATGGAAAAGGAAGAATGACATATCAAAATGGAGTCATCTACGAAGGCGATTTTGTAGATGGGATTCCACATGGAAAAGGAAAATCGACATTTTCTGATGGAGCCATCTATGAAGGAGAAGTCGCTGAAGGTGAACAGCATGGGAAAGGAAGGATGCTTCATCCAAGGGGAGAAATCTGCGAAGGGAATTTTGCAAATGGTGCACTGCATGGAAATGGAAAAATGACATATCCAAGTGGACGTATCTATGAAGGAGAGTTTGCGAAAGGATTACCAAATGGAAAAGGAAAATATACATATCGCAATGGGGATATCTACGAAGGCGATGTTGTTGATGGTATACAACACGGAAAAGGAAGGATGACATATCCAAATGGAACCGTATTCGAAGGTGATTTTGTTGACGGTGAACCGCACTAGGCCACATTGCCTTAAGGTTGCGTTTTTTCTGGCGCTCTACGGTGCTTGCAGCACATGCACCATTTGGCAAACGCCTGTGGTGCAACCACTCATTCAGAGCCACGAAGTGGCGTAGGAATCCAACGTCACATTAGCAATCAGTAACGAAGCAGAAAGCGTCTGTGCTGCTAGCACTAAATAAAGCATGCAGTAGCATGTTATTCAACTTATGTCCGGAGCAAAATCCATCGTATTGTCCGATTATCATATATCCCGACAGAGACAGATCGCCAATTATGTCCAGCATTTTATGTCGTATGGGTTCGTTATCAAACCGAAGCCCTTCTTCGTTCATGGCGTTTCCATTGGCATCGAATACAACGGTGTTTTCCATGGAAGCTCCAAGGGCCAGATTGTTTTTGTGGAGATATTCCACGTCATCAAAGAAGCCGAACGTGCGAGCAGGAGCAATCTCTGTTGCAAAGTTGTCTTGGGACAAATCATAGGAAAAAGGTGTGGTTTTCAATCCTTTCTTCGAAAAATCGCAGGATAAATTCAACACCAAATGATCCGCCGGAGATAGGGACGACCATTTCTCTTCATAACTAATCTTTACGGTTTTCAATATTTTTAGGCATTTTCTCTTCTTAGATTGGGCGATTATTCCAACGGACGCAATTTCTCTAGCGAATACCGCTGAACTTCCGTCCAATACCGGTATTTCTTCCCCATCAACCTTGATGATGGCATTTGATATCTGAAACCCATACAGCGTTGCCAACACATGCTCTACCATCGAGACACTTACGCCGGATTTGTTGGACAATCTTGTGCATAAAGTAGTTTCTGATACATTTGCAAAATCTGCCGCTATTGAGTTGTCTCCGTCGATGTCGGTTCTCATGAACAAAATCCCACTATCTTCGGAAGCTGGTAAAATATCGATGCGACTTCTTTTGCCGCTGTGCGCTCCTATCCCTTCGATTGATATGGGAGACGCAATAGTCTTTTGAATCACAATGACTCCACATGCCTTTTCGCCATTCTATATTCTTTCTAAAGTAGAGTCAAAGCCTGTTTTCTCTTCCAATCCAAAAAGCCAATCTTCATTTGCAGATGGAAAAATATAACATTTTAAAATAATTTTTGTTTTTATGCTTTTTAATAAAAAATTAACTAAATGGTGATATGATACTCTTGTAGTAAACAATAGGAGATAAATATGACATATACTACGTTACGTTACTTGATTGTTCT
Source organism: Alphaproteobacteria bacterium (assembly GCA_025998595.1). The sequence goes on from BNWE01000046.1 coordinate 5,032, forward strand.
TGGGTTACTATTAAATATTTTGCCGGATGTAAATGGTTCAGAAGAGGTGGATGCGACCAGCCAACTAGATGAAGATAGATCGCAGTCGGTATCGCCTCCTGCGTGGAATGATCCTCGTTCTAGGGTTTATAATCAGATAAACCTAGCGCCACTATTCATTAGTGACAGCGCGCGGAAGCAGAACGACGATTCTAGAAAAGCGCTGAAAAAACATGGCCTTGAATGGAATGGTGGACCGGATAGAAGTCCTTCGCCGGCATTTTCGACATCGGATGGTCCTTACGTAGAACCAGAGTGGAAAAGCAGTGAACATATGCATGAGATAAGAAATATAGAGGGCAGAATTCTAAGCGATCTTGATGATAACGAAATGGACATAGGTAGCAAAATTGACATGGAATCATCTGTGCCATTGATGTCTTGTATTCATGATGTCTTTTGGAATACCTATGTTCAATCTATATCAAATGGAAAAAGTCGTAATGAGGCTATAGCTGGTTTCATTGAACATTACCCAGAAAGTGAACAATATAGTGCTAAAAATAACCATAATGTGGCTGTTGCCATTACAGAAGATAGCAAGTTCCTCGATGAAGTCGACAAGCAGATTGCAAAGAGAAAAGCAATTCCGTCATCTTAGGTACTGCTTACAAAATAGGCTTCTACGGAGGATTCCCAGGCAAACATGCACTGTTGTTTCTGACAGGGATCCTCGAGAAGCTCACTTGTTCAAGTGGCGCCGTACTTCTAGGCAATCGATCATGATTGCCCACTGCTTCGAAAAACCACGCGATATGCGTAGGTAGGAAAATACAACGTTTTAAAAACATCCAAAATTTTTGCATTTTTTCAACAAAAAATTAACTAAATGGTGATATGATACTCTTGTAGTAAACAATAGGAGATAAATATGACATATACTACGTTACGTTACTTGATTGTTCTTGGATTACTGTTTAATGCTTTAGCAGATGTGAGTGGCTCAGAAGAGGCGGATGTGCCCAACCAACAAGCTGAAGATAGATCGCCGTCGCCTCCTTTTGGCCCTAATCCTCATATTGGTGTTTATAATCAGCCAAACCCAGCGCCAATACTCCAAGCGAATTCTCCATATCTTGCACCGCCACCACAGCAAGTATGGAGTTCATCTTCTCAAACGCCACCAAATTCTCCGAATTTCCGCACACTAGCTCCCACGGTTTTTTCACCGAGGCCGATTCATCCGTCAGCTGAGTCGGAGGATGATCATCAATTGAATCCGCCTTCACCTAATCCTCGTGCTTTGCAGACAACAGATATGGATGATACCCAGGAACGTTTTGCTCCGCCTCCATCCTTCGATTCGATGCCAACTCCAGAACAATTTAGCAGCTTGCCAGATTTCCCAAGATTTGATATGCCGCCTGTAGCACCGCAATTCGTTGAAGATCCTGTAACACTGGAAAAACGCAGAAAAGCGCAGGAAGAATACAGAAAAGCGCAGGAAGAATATAACCTTCAATGCAGAAAAGCGCTGGAAAAACACGGCCTTCAATGGAGTGAAGAACCGGATAGAACTTCTTCGCCGCTATTTTGGCGAGTATCGTGGGGTAGGTCGCCTTACGTAGAACCTGAGTGGAAAAGCAGTGAACATATGCAGGAAATAAGAGCTATAGAAGGCCAAATTCTAAACTCTCTTGATGATGGTAAAATAGACATAGGTAGCAAAACTGACATGAGACTGCATACGCCATTGATGTGTTATCTTGGTGATGTTTTTTGGAATACCTATGTTCAATCTATATCAAATGGAAAAAGTCGAGCTGAAGCTATAGATAGTTTCATTGGACGCGAAGATGATAATGTAGCTGTTGCCATTACAGATAATGTAGCTGTTGCCATTACAAATGATAGCAAGTTCCTCGATGAAGTGGACAAACAGATTGCAGAGAAAAAAGCAACGCCGTCGTCTTAGGTATTGCTTACAAAGTAGGCTTCTGCGAGAATTTCCACGGCAAACAAGTTGCGACATTGCCTTAATAATCCTCGAATAGCTCATCAGTTCCAATGGCGCCGTATTTGCGGCGCCAAACTCTTCCTAGGCAATCAATCGTGATTGAAACCCCTGCTCCGAAAAATCGTTCGATATACACAGGTAGAAAAATGCAATATTTTAAAAAACATTCAAATTTTTGTTTTTTTAACAAAAAATTAACAAAATAGTGATATGATATTCTGGTAGTAAACAATAGGAGATAAATATGACATATACTACGTTACGTTACTTGATTGTTCTTGGATTACTGTTTAATGCTTTAGTAGATGTGAATTGCTCAGAAGAGGCGGATGCGCCCCGCAAACAAGCTGAAGGTAGATCGCCATTGCCTCCTTTTGGCCCTAATCCTCATATTGGTGTTTATAATCAGCCAAACCCAGCGCCAATACTCCAAGCGAATTCTCCATATCTTGCACCGCCACCGCAGCAAGTAGGAAGTTCATCTTCTCAAACGCCACCAGTTTCTCCGAAATTCAGCACGCTAGCTTCTCCTCTTGCACCGCCACCGCAGCAAGTAGGAAGTTCATCTTCTCAAACGCCACCAGTTTCTCCGAAATTCAGCACGCTAGCTTCTCCTCTTGCACCGCCACTGCAGCAAGTAGGAAGTTCATCTTCTCAAACGCCACCAGTTTCTCCGAAATTCAGCACGCTAGCTTCTCCTCTTGCATCGTCACCACAGCAAGTAGGAAGTTCATCTTCTCAAACGCCATCAGTTTCTCCGAAATTCAGCACGCTAGCTTCTTCGGTTTTTTTACCGAGGCCGATTCATCCGTCAGCTGAGTCGGAGTATGATCGTCAATTGAATTCGCCCTCGCCTCCTTTTGGGCTCGCTACGGATCATATATCTGTACATAATGGATCTGCTGAAACGCTTCATGTGCCTGTTATATATAAGGAATATGCTGAAGAAGCCTTGCAGGAGATGAGCTGTACCGTCAATATGCAAGAAGCAACAAAAAAAGCCACCATTTTGAAGGAAAAAATTTTAGGCTTTCTTAAAGGATGTGCAACTAAGCCTGGTACGATAGACTTAAGTAAAAATAATGTGGATATGGATATTCGCAGTTTTATTGCTCATTATTGTTTTCCTAGATTCAACGGAATAGATCGAGAAAAAGCGAAAAAAAGGTATTTTTTCTACAATTGCGATCATTTTTCACCATACCTATTTATTGCTCTGCAAGGATTTGTTGATCGGCAAGGACTAAAAAAATTCGCTGCCATAGCGTTGCTCATAGGAAATGACAGTAGTTTTTTGGAGGCAGTGGATCAACAAATTGATAGAATAAAAGGTGAATTGCTATCTAAAAAGGAATCTTTTTTTAAGACACTTGCTGATGCACGCTCCGCTGTTTGTCAATATACGACCGAAAAAAAGCTCAACCTAGACCATGTTAAGCATCAGAATTACAGTCGTAGTTTTGATAATCTTCCTCCTCTTTATGATAATGAAATTAAGGAGGTCACAGGGATTTTGGAACGGAGAGGCCTTCTAAAAAAAGACGAATATGGATCAGCCATCTGTAATATGGCCTCAGAACATTTTGGGAGATATAGCACAGAAGTGTCGATTTTTGAGATTTTTTTCCTATCACGTTATGGCATCTGATTTTTTGCAGAATCCAATGGAGTATTCGAGGACTTTTCCGGCAAACAAGTTACGACATTGCCACAAGAATCCTCGATAGCTTACAAGTTCAAGTGGCGCCGTACCTACGGCGTCAAGTTCTTCCCAGGCAATCAATTATGATTAAAAATCCTGCTCCGAAAAATCGTTCGATATACACGATAGAAAAATGCAATATTTAAAAATATTCAAATTTTTGCGTTTTTTTAACAAAAAATTAACCAAACGATGGTATGATATTTTTGTGGTAAATAATAGGAGATAAATATGACATATACTACGTTACGTTATTTGATTGTTCTTGGGTTACTATTGCAAGCTTTGCCGGATGTAAATGGCTCAGAAGAGGCGAATGGAGCTGGCTCATCAGATGGTGGCTCAAGTTCACAGACACATTTTGTTCCATCGAAAGTCAGTTCAGTGCCTCAGAGCACGCGGTCTCTCCCTTCATCCTTCGATTCGAT
>BNWE01000047.1 GCA_025998595.1 Alphaproteobacteria bacterium
TGATAGCGCTTGCTCCAACGGCATTTTTGCGAATTGTTTGTCTTCCGACATGAGCAAGCTGCATTATCAATTTTACTTCTGGCCTATGACGTTTAACTTCCGCAACGACTTTTTTCCAGGCGTCCTGATGACGTTCGTTTACAATGCCGGCTTGAAAAGGATGCATCGCTCTTCCGTTTTCCGAAACATAAACAAAACCGGTGATTATTGTATGAGCGGAAATATTTTTGTACAGCGAAGACAGCCTGGAGACATCGACGACTCCATCCGAATCCGCGAGATTTTCTATGGTTGCTCCGCGTATTATTTTATCCGAATAATCCATAAACCATCTCACTAACTGCCTCCATATATTTTGAAAGATCGGTGTAGGAACGTGGATCTGGAGGTGGATTTTTCAACGCAACTCCGTCTAGAAAAAGTCCGGTTTCGTTAGGAGTTACTGTTCCTATCATAATTGCGTCCGACACTAATTCGGAGCTGCTAAAAAGAAGCTCATATTCTCCTGCGCCGCCAAAAAGCATTCTCAAATCTTTTGCCGGAGGATTTTCCACATCTATTCTGAACTGCGGATTTAACGTGTGCAATTGCCACAACGCATCCACAAAACCTCCGCTCGTATCTATGCCGGCGAGCATTGTTTCGGGCATGGAACGCATTTCGAATTTCGGTGTTGGATGCGACATCACAATGGCCTCGTTTGCGTCTCCCAAATTTCCCGTCACATAAAGATTCTGGAAAGTATTCGGAAAAATTCTCGACACATTTTTTATCTGAGGACCAAGAGCGATTCCGGTGTAACTAAACTTTTCCGCCTGTCCCATATCTCCGCCAATGAGAACGCAATCGATGGATTTTAGTGTGTCGCTAATGCCAGCCGTCAAATTCTTCATCCATTCGTAATCGGCATTGTTTGCAAGCACCATCGAATGCAGAAAAAACGCCGGCTTGCATCCGGACGCAGTCAAATCACTCACAGTTGCCGTCACAAGATTGCAGCCAAGCAGATATGGATCATCGTCGGTAAATAGATCTTCTTCTAGCGAAAAAGTATCGCAGGTAATTCCAAATTTTTGGCCGCTGATTTCGATAATTTGCGCATCGGATTTGAACAAATCTTTTACGTCTTTGAATAGAGCAGCGATCAATTCGTATTCTTTCATTTTATTAGCTCCAGCGCTTTTTGCAGGCATTCGATTTTTATGGGAGTGTATTTGTATGAATCGCCATCGTATTCTATCTGTTGAGATGGAGTTGTTTTTATTTCGATCGTTTTGCACTTTTTTATATATGCGTTCGGCGGAATTTTCCCATTATATGCGTTTAGAAATGTTCCCAGAGATATTTTTTTGATAACGATAACATAGAGCGCTCCGTCGTCACTTTTGGAATCAAGATCGAAGTGCAATCCGGACGCCAGGAAATTATTTTTCATAACTGCGATGTGCTTTACTTCATCGAAATTTACAATTTCACCATCGATGATGACTTCAGCGCGAAATGGCTTCGACCTCACAATGGATATCAGCGCAGCCAAACATGTGCCGAGAAAATCTCCAAAATATTTTCTTATTTTATTCGAGATATTCGCGATTGTCGCACCAATTCCAATGTTACAACTAGACGCGAAATAACAGATTTCTCCACTGTCATCATAGGATAATTTCGCAATATCTATGGGAACGGATCTATTGGCCAACAGCACCAATATGGATTTTTCCGGCTCCGTTGGAATAGCGTGAAATTTGCAGAAATCCGGACTCGTGCCGGAATAAAGTACTCCTAATTTCTTCTTCTGTGGAGATTTCATTATTCCATTTATTACTAAATTTATCGTTCCATCGCCGCCGACGGCAGCGGCAACTTCATTTTCGTCAGCAATCACTTTATTCAATAAATCTTCTGCACTTTTGCTAACGACTTCTTTCATTCCTCTGTTGAGAAAAAACTTCCAGTTATCCTTTCCACGATAATTTCTAGAACTGGGATTCAAAACCAACGTGACTGCCAACGTGACTGCCAACGTGACGTTGGATCCATCAATGCTATCGCGAGCTTCACAACCGTATGCGAGATGTGCTTGCAATAAATGAGGTGTGTCATTATTTTCTGTCATCGTCTGTTCCAAAATAAACGCGTGTGGTGCAACCACCTTCAGCGTATACAAGCTTTATCTCCATGCTGCAACAAACTCACAAAAAATCACCGGGTCCAGCGTCACGCTGGTATATTTTTAGCTTTTGATATATTTTTGTTGGAGTACCGTGGCTCCAATTTTTCACTAATTCCTTTGTGTATTCATATGGTATTGGCGTTTTTTCGATGGAATGCTTCTTCATAAATTCGTAAATTTCCGACGCTTTTACTTCGCACATCCATTCGATACATGGAACTTTAAACGCCTCCCTCATGCGGGCGAATATGATTTCAAACGGTTCTTCATTTACATTTCCAAACGATATATTTAGGAATTCGCACGGCTGAACTTCTCCATTTGCGCCCACGTAAAATCTGTCGATGCCTCCGCAGGTGCATCCGAATTTATCTTCGTGTTCCTCCTGAGCCTGAGCCGGAAGTGCCGAAAAATCCTGAAGTGCGTTATAGTGTTTATGAGCTTTGGAAACATATCTCCGGATTTCGGCATCTTTTTCATTCAGCGTTTTATTTTTCAACCATTCGCCGGCCCGTTTCGGATGAATCAGCTGCACAAAATCGCAGTTGCAATCTTTCGCCAAAAGCATAATTTCGTCGAGAACATTGTCTTGTATTTGCTCGTATGTGAGAACGGTGTTTATGGCATTTCCGAGACCGACTTCTTTACATAAAACGAGAGTTTTTTTGGCCAGTTCAAATGCACCTTTGACTCCAACAAAGTCGTCGTGAAATTCCGCAGACGAACCGTGAACGGAGACCATTATTCCACACACTCCTTTTTCCTTTAAGGTCGCAAGTTTCTTTTTGGTGATGTTTGTTCCGGTGGTATTTATCCAGACCTCCATGCTATCGTCCAGCGAATCCATGATTTTGCACAATAAATTGAATTTCAAAAATGCGTCGCCGCCTTCTATATTGAGAAAACTGACTCCGGCTTCGGAAAGTTTCTTCACGGTTTCCAAAACTTTTTCCGACGACATATCCTCATTTTTATCGAATCTCTGATAGCAGTGTTTGCAGCGATATGGACATGCCTTCGTTACGGATAACACAACAGTCACCGGCTTTGGTGGTTTGGAGATTAGTTTATCTTCGATGGCTTTGAAAAAAGCTCGTGTCGGATAAGCTGGTAAATATATGTGCAGCTTATAGGTTCCGTTCGCTAATTTTACGACTTTATTATCGGAAAACGCCGCCAACAATCTGACCGCGGCAGTTATAAATTTAATGCTCAAATGCTTTCTGTATTTCCAGAGAACATGCATTCCTATTTTTGCGTATATCAAAAATTTCGCTATGCCAATTTTATTCTGTTGCATCTGTATACCATTTTTCAAAAACAATAGAAATTCCAATCTCACACAAGCCGCTTAACAAAAATCCCTCAATTGGATTGTTTAGACAGACTAGCGCCGACTGAGAGTAGCATAATGCTCTAAAGTTGTATTTCAGGTTAAAATACGTCGGAGCTCCAACATTTTTTTTAAGAAAAACATAGCCAGTGTAGATGTGCAAAAATGATGCCTCCAGACATGTAATCCAAAACAAAAATTCGCTTTCGCTTTTGTGAACAAACATAAAAATCACAAACGGAATAAAACCAATGACGAATCCTATGCGGGATGCTTTTTTGCGGCCATATTTTACGATAAGCGTGTTTTTTCCAGCTGCTTTGTCTCCCTCCAGATCCTTAAAATATGTGAAATATGTCATGATCATGTTTAGAACGACCAGAATGAGCCAAATCGTCCAATGATCCGTGAAAAAGCTTGTGATTCCGCCTCCCAAAAGAACATATGCATACCAGGCACAGCAGGAAATGGAGAGTCCAAACGTGAGATTTCCAACAATTCCGTATGCTTTTGCATATGAATAAATGATGTTCATCACGACTCCGGCGATAATCGGAATTACGCTAATCGCATTTACGTACAGCGAATATATGATTATCACGCAAATGGCTGACGCGCTGATCGCCAATGCAATATTCGCCGGAAGAGCGCCGGTAACCATCGGACGATTCGGCGCATTTATGCGATCTTCTTCCAGATTGATGTAATCATTTATTATCTGATTTACTCCCCAGCTGAGAAATAAAAACAGCATCAATATCGCCTTGGAGAAAAACGAAATTCCATCATGGGGAAGCAATGACATTCCAACACACCCGGCCGTCAATGTGACAAAGCAGTAGTAGAATCGCATCGATTTCAAATAAGCGCAAAGAACTGATGTTTTACTTTTTTCCACCATTGATTTTCTATCGCATTCCTCATATACTTTTGCATTGTAATGGCAAAACATTTAAAAAGAGTGTATTTTGGATGGAAACTGTAAAAGCGATCGCGCTTAGAAAATCGACTCGCAGTTTTAAGTGTGAAAAAACTACTTCTCTTCACATATGACGCAAATATGATTCTCTCATTTTCATAAATCTATTTTTGTACGCTGCTTTTATCTTTTTCTGCGACAATGGAGAGGATGGAACGGTGAAAGCCTTCGTTCCTATTGATGCAAATTCTCTTATACATTTAATCTTGCTCACGCACTCATAAAATGTTTTGCGTCTTTTCTCGGTGTCGTATATTTTTTCATCTTTGTAGAGATTGTGGAGCTTTTCCGCCAAAATGCTGGAGTTTTCCAATAATTCGTTCATCTGCGACATATAGCTGTGACTCCACTCTCTATACAAAAAACGTGCAATATTCACCTGCCAATAGACGTGATAGGCTAATCTTGCAGATAGTGCATCAATTTGTTTTTCAAAATCTTCAAGCTTCGGAAATTTTTTTACTAGTTCAGGAACCAAATCTTTCTCAAAGGCATAAAAATACCCCAATTCTTCACCACACTCAACGCCAACATGCATATCATGTATATGAAATGCCAACCAACTCAAATATCCACTCGTCCTGTAAAGAAAATGCTCAAGCCTGCTTCTTTCGATTGCTGCATTTTTTATGTTATTTTTTTTAACTGCATTTCTCAGAGCATCAAATATCAGCGTTCCGTCACTATCAGTTTTAGGACCTGTTCCACGAGGCCACGACATACAAGGCAAAAAACAACATTCGTCATTTTCCTTTATTGGAGACGTGGTTTTTTTTAGAAACGAATCCTTTAACGTACCGTCGGTAATTAGCTGAAGTAGCATGGGAGTTGGATTGAACGCGCCTACTATTTCGTTTTTTCCATTGTCAATAATATATCTCATGGTTTCTTTAATCGCCCGGACGTTATTAGACGATATTTTTTCTGCGGACTCTCCAAAAGATTCTGGTTGGGCATCTTCTTTTGCCTGAATATCCTCTAAAATTTCCCTTGTTCTTGCTTTGTGGGCAGTATACAACTTTATATTGTCTGCGATTATTTTGTCTAGTACTTTTTCTTCAATTGCTTTGGCCAATGGCAGAACCTGATTGTAGCTTAATTTTAGTCCATTCATGGATGCTTTTAGCTTTTTTTGCATTTTGTTTAGTATTTCGGAAATGCGATAGGAGATAACGCTGACAAATGGTAGTTCATTATTTAGTCTTCTGTTGCTTTTGCCATAAAGCGCGTACGTGATCTTTGCTGCTCTTAAGCGTTCATCAGAGATAATGCGCATTCCTTCAGCGAACTCGCTAATGAAAATATCCTTAATTTTTCGCATATCCTCAGTCATTTGCTCTTCCACTAAAAAGCTATCATCTTGAAGTACTTTTTCGCTCTCACATCCGATTAACAACATGCACAATATGCAACATAAAATTATTCTCATATCTTTTCTCGATAAAATAATACAATATAACTATAGTCTAGCTGTGTTAATAAAAAGTTAATTTTATGCACTACTATTGACCAATGTGATGCTGAAAAAATCAGACCTGTTGAGTAACCTTCCTCTATCCGGTATTTTTGTCGTTGGTGCTTGCAGCACACGCGTTTTATCATTATTGGATCCAACGTCACGTTAGCCTAAAAAATCCTCGGATATAGTCGGTTACGCAACAGGTCTAATCTACATCTTTTTTTAACTTTTTATAGTTTATAATGGAAAAACGTAATGACGACGAATAGACCCAATGGTTAATGAGAGCCGCTTAATAGGATTACGCAATGAATAAAACGATATATGCGATAAAAGGAATTATATGCGCACTGTTAATTGTGGCTATTGTTTGGTTTGTTATGCCTCCAGCGCTTTTCTTGCCATCTGACGTTGACGTAAACGAAGTCGGATTCGGAGGAAAAACACAATTACATGAGGCTATTAAGAAGAAAAAGTGTCTTGAAGATATCAAGGCTCTCTTGGGCAAAGGAGCGAATATAAACGCAACAACCGACAATGTCTATACACCATTGCATTATGCAATCATCTTTCATAACCACAAAGATGTCGCCGAGCTTCTTCTGGCCAACGGAGCAAAAGTTAATGTAAAAGACAAGGACGGCGAAACGCCATTACATCATGCAGTTATCTATGATCGTAAAGACGTTATCGCACTTCTTCTGGCCAAAGGGGCAGACATAAACGCGAGATCCAAAGAAGGTGAGACACCTCTGCATTATGCAATTAGTTATTGGAGAGATGATATAGTCGAACTTCTCCTGGCCAATGGAGCCAATGTAAATGCAGTAGACAAAAGAGGTAATGCACCATTGCATTGCACAACGCATGCGGACATTGCAAAACTTCTTTTGGACAACGAGGCAAAAGCAAATGCGAAAAATGAAAAAGGCGAAACACCATTGCATTATGCAGTTGAATTGCGTTATGCGCTTTATATATTCGACAAAGAAAGAGCGGAAGCGAAAGCTATTGAGAATTGCAAAAGAATGGTCGAACTTCTGTTAAAAAATGGCGCAAAAGTCGATGTCGTAAACTCCTATCAAGAAACGCCACTAAGTCTCGCAAAAAAGCAAAAGAACAAGGAAATTCAAGAAATATTGGAGAATGCTCTGCAAAAGGAAAGCTAAAGTTTATTTTTTCCACCATTTTTTGAATTTTTGGTTGGTATTTTTTAGCTCAATTTTCTGTCCTATCATTGGCGTAAGAAGCTTAAAGTTTTTATTTTTCGAAAGTTCGAAAATCTTGTCGAGCGGAAAATGCCATGGATGATCTGACGACGCGAGCTTGAATTTTGCCACATGAACAGGAAGTAAGGCCTTCGCTTTCAGATCTTCTGTTGCTTTAATTGTTTCTTCAGACTGCATATGCCAACTCAAAGACTCGTTAAACTTTCCGTTTTCTAAAATGGCCAGATCAATCCCGCCAAACTTCATTCCGATTTCAGCAAAAGTAGAGTCATAGCCGCCGTCTCCACCAATGAAAATCTTGAAGGAAGTTGGAGTTTCAATAAGAAATGACGCCCATAACGTTTGGTTTCTTTTGATGCCACGTCTCGAATAATGTCTTGCTGGAAAGCAATGGATGCTGTAATTCTCACCAATTTTGATGTTTTCATTCCAATCCATTTCGATAATGATCGCAGGATCAACCCCAAAGCGCTCAAGATGAGCTCCGACGCCCAAAGGACAAACGACGTTTTTAAACTTTAAGTCCATTACTGTCTCATAATCGAGGTGATCCCAGTGATCGTGCGTTATAATAAGATAGTCTATTTCGGGAATATCTTCGGTTTTGTACACATTGGATCCCGGAAACGCCTTCGGGAAAAACGGAAACGGAGAGGAAACTTCGCTAAAAACAGGATCCACAACAATACGCTTGCCTTCAATTTGAATAAAACATGAAGAATGTCCAAACCAAACAAGTATGTCAGCTTTCTTATCTAACGTGATAAGATCTGTTTTTTGCGATGGAATCGTTTCTGCGTTTTCTTGTTCTTTCACGAGCTTCAATAGTTGCTTGATCCTTTCCAAAGTACTCACCGATGTGTTCGGAATTAATGGACGGATATTCTGAAATTCTCCTGTGCCAGAATCATTAAGTTTATAATTCGGAGATTTTTTCATTCGTTCTAGCCGCTGAGTTCCATTTTGCCAATCTACATATGACGAACATCCAAATTTTGGAGAGAAAGCATAGGCGAAAATCGAAAAAACGATCGCAAAGATGAGTGATCCGATAATAAAAATACCTTTTTTCATTCTTCCCAGAGGCAACTTATCAGGCGAGTTTTTAAAATTCGATTCACGGATGCAATAAATGAACGCAGTCAAAAAAACAATCGTCAATAACAAAAATAAGACAAAACGTGTAGAGTCGCACCAATTCAGAAGAAAAACTGAAATACCTACAAGTATGACACCCACTATACTATTTTTACTTTGCATTTTTGCGTATTCATTTCTACAGCGCGCTCATTTCAAACCATATTTCGCCGCCATGAATTTTCCATAAACATCGTTGCCTTCTTCGAAATATACCGGATGTCCTATGTAGGAAATATATCCGACAATCTCGTCTTGCGGATCATTTTTTTTCAAAAAATACATACCTTCATTTTCCTTGCTGAGATATATAGCTTTAGTGATTCTAAAATATGTTGCATTATCACTTATGCAGGTTAATTTCTTTGTTTTCACGTATTTGCTGGGATCTGGATATAGAAAACCAAGATGTTCATATACATCATCTTGGTCTTCTTTGAAGACCGGATGTGCACAACCGCTAGAGCTTGCAAAACTTACTCCATTTTTTGTAAAAAGCGTTATCTCGTAACACCAAGGATTCGCACAACACAAAACACGCAAGATATCGGACATCTCTGTCTCCACAACACAATCGTAACGAAGTTTCATTGGCGTATATACTGTTTTTTTGCGATTTTCACGCTCGATTTCCAATTGGCATTTCACAAGTCCTGGCTGGTCTTCCGTATAATATTTATCTTTATTCTCATCTAAAATATACTCGCGGATGAAGGAATCAATTACGACCTGCTAAAGCAGGAGGTATGCTAAGAATCTGAAGATACGCTGAATGCGGATAAATCCTACTTTTCGTCCCATACCTTGAATTCATTTGGCCCATCACTTTGGTTTTCTATGTAT
>BNWE01000048.1 GCA_025998595.1 Alphaproteobacteria bacterium
TGTAAAAAACGTAGCAATCAATCGTTTTTTGCTACTTTTTTGTGCATTTTTATGACGCGCAAGCTCGTCGAACAAGCCTCCCAAACATTAACTAAACATATCTCTAAAATTTTATGAAACGCCCGTGGATCCGAGATACTTCTCAATACCATCAACAGAAGACGGAACCTCGCAGGAGCAAAAAACAACCTTGAACTGCTCTCCAAACTTTGGATGCTCAACCCACTCGCCAGATAGGCTTAAAATTTCCCCAGGTGTTGGAGACGGAATATCCCCAACAATGGTCACTAAGTCAGTGTAACCATAGACTTTTATCTTGGCAACTGTATACGCATTTTCTTCGTTTTCGAAGGTCACACGTTCCAATTGCCCTTTCAGTTTCACTAAATTTTGTTTTTCTGTTTCTGCTTTCATAATTCAAAATCACCATTGCCTCTCGATAATACCTGAAATCACAGCAAAAATCACCAGTGTCACGCTAGATCAGCTTAATTTTGCAATTACTGTCGACATACCTCCGGCAAGGCCATTTGTGTGCCAAATTTCAGACTGGTCATTTTGCTTCCTGTTTCTTCTTTTCCAGTCTCTTTTGAGTGCTCTTTATGTTTTCCAGAAAATGCTTCTCCACTTCCGACGACTCATTTACCGTCATTTCTTTGTATTTTGCGTACTCCGCCAATGCTTTGTCGTCCGCCGGCTGTTTTGAGATGGCTCCAGCGTTGTTCAATATCATGCGACCATTTACCTTCAGGAACTCGTCCAATTTTGCTATCCAATCTTTCATGAGCATTGGTTTTTGCTCCAGAGCTTGAAATTCTGCGAAATCCAAATACATGCTCGTAATGCGATTCAGATAATCCAGCTCTTTTTCATCCAGATAATTTTTAGCAACGGTTACTTCATCTTTTCTAGGACGTTGTCCTGCGAACGCTTTCAGTCCCATGAATGGCTGCGAACAGTCAGCGCGTTGATGCTGTATTTCAGCTGCCGTATGTCCGTGGACGGCAAAATGCATTTTGTTCTGTACGATTTTAAAAAACGCCAGTGTTTCAGACGCTTGCGGAGAATAGTCAACGCTGGTGGCGTAAATATCCAAAATCTGACGATAGAACACTTTCTCACTCGAGCGAATATCACGAATGCGAGACAGCAACTCTTTCCAATATCCACCACCGCCAGCTTGCTTCAGCAGCTCGTCATTCATGGCGAATCCTTTTTTGATATACTCGGATAGAACATTCGTCGCCCATTGCCTAAATTGCGTGCCGCGCAACGACTTAACCCTATAACCAACGGCTATGATCATGTCGAGGCTATAGTGCTCGATAAGTCTTTCTACCATGCGATTTCCCTCCTCTTGAACTATAAAGATTTTCTTTACAGTTGCTTGGGAAACCTCTGATTCTTCAAGAATATTTTTAATATGGATCCCAATGTTTTGTTTCGTTGTATCGAACAACTCTGCCATTTGCATTTGTGATAACCAAGCTGTATCGTTTTCTAGGCGAACATCAATTTTCGTTCGTCCATCTTCCGTTTGATAGATAATTATCTGTTGTTTTTCACTCATTAATCTTTCCTGATTTACAAAGTATCCTACCCTAGGAATGCTTGAATTTCCAGAAGGATAGCGCAGCCGTCAGCCTTATTTTTAGTTTACTGCTTCTCTTCTCGATTTTTCGAAAAAACATAGTGGCAATGGTAACACGAAAATCTGATGTACTCTTAACAGGCGTTATTATAAGGGTATCGTGAAGATTTGTGCGTAAATGCACGCTAAGGAAGATTTGTATATGCAAAATAAACGTCCGTTTTTTTAGCGATAGTTGCGTCACGGGCATTTACTGCTTATTCTCACAAAAAAAGCCGTTGATTAATCAATGCTAAATTTGATACCATATCCGTAAGTTTTTGTGCTTGCAGCAGTGCTTGCAGCACCTGCGTTTACCTATTTGAGGCAGTTTCAGCGTTGAAGATGATGCTCGCATACCTTTCGGAAGGGCAGTAAATGGATCCAACGTCACGTTGGCAAGGAAAGGTTTTTATGTTGATCGGTTACATGAGAGTTTCCAAAAGTGATGGATCCCAGAATTTAGATTTGCAGCGCGACGCTCTGCTTGCCGCCGGAGTCCATGAAGATCGTATCTATCAAGATGAAGCTTCTGGTAAAAAAGAAGATAGACCTGGATTATTATCCTGCCTAAAAGCATTACAACCAGAAAACGTACTAGTCGTATGGAAACTTGATCGGTTAGGGCGAGATTTAAAAAACCTTGTAACCATAGTAGACGATCTCCGTCAGAAGAAAATTGGCCTCAAAGTTCTCGCTGGCCATGGCGCTCAGATTGATACGACCACATCCAATGGTCGACTTGTATTTGGGTTGTTTGCGGCACTTGCAGAGTTTGAACGAGAGTTAATTATCGAACGAACCAATGCTGGCCTGAAAGCCGCTCGCGCCAGAGGACGCATGGGTGGCAGACCGCGAAAAATGGACGCTGCAACGTTGCGAATGGCTATGGCTGCAATGGCAGACCCAAAATCAATAGCTTATGAGGTTGCTAAAAAACTAAATATAACAACAGCGACTCTATATTCCTACATCAACGCTGACGGCTCACTAAAAGAACTTGGGAAAAAAATCCTTGCTGCAAACTCCTAGTTCAAAAACAATCGGCAACTTAATGTGGCACACTATCGGTAATTTATCGTGGCTCGTTACACCTCTTGTCGATACAGCTTCAATATTGCAAGTGCAGTCTGCATATGTATCAGACGGGGTAGTTGTAATATGCGCTCAAAAGCAGATTTTGCATCATTTTTTGCTTGCAAAAGCAAACCTTACATATTATGATTATTCGCAGAATAGATTAATAGGATCTGATTTATGTCGCAGAGAAACCAACTTTTCCAAACTCCTCCTTATATGGTCGATGTTATGCTGAAGCAGCTTGGACAAAATCTAAAGATTGCCCGCAAACGGCGTAGATTGAGCATCGCTCAAGTTGCCGAAAAAATAGGAACTGGAGTGCGCGCAATTAGCGATGCCGAAAAAGGAAAGCCATCAACGGCAATATCGATCTATATGGCTTTGCTATGGAGCTATGATTTAATAAGCGACATGAAGGACGTCGCAAATCCGCTAAAAGATGCGGAAGGTCTACATCTAGCCATGCAAAAAGAATCTCGTCACGGTCGTTCCCTAAAATCGGAGATGGATAATGACTTCTAAAAGCCACTGCTATGTTTACATAACTCTTCCGGGACAAATTTTTCCAGTAACAGCTGGGAGGTTAGTTCTGGAAACAACTTCTGTGGGAGAAAATATCGGACGATTTGTTTATGGGAAATCCTATCTCGCGCGATCCAACGCTGTCGCCATTGATCCGGTCGAACTAAAACTAACAGAAAGAATTTATGAAACCAGTCTGCTTGGCGGAGTTTTCGGAGCAATACGAGATGCATCACCGGATCATTGGGGACGCAGATTGATTGAACAGCACATTGGTAAACTAGACGTTTCCGAAATGGAGTATCTGCTTCATTCGCCGGACGATAGAATTGGAGCGCTTGGATTTGGATTAAACAAAGAGCCCCCAGCTCCAAAGCGAACGTTTAACCGCATGATCGATCTTGAGCGCCTACAGCAAATAGCAGATGAAATCATGGAAGGAGAAAACGCACATGGTGCAACCACCTCTCTTCATGTTCAGGTGGAGCACCTTCTGCTTCTGGGGACATCCATGGGCGGCGCACGTCCCAAAGCAGTTGTATCTTCTGATGATGCGCTCTGGATGGCCAAGTTTAACTGCACCCACGATCGCTGGAACAGCGCTTTAGCCGAGTATGCCATGCTGCGACTTGCACGCGATTGCGGATTAAATGTCGCCGAAAGTAAAATCACGAGTGTTGGTGGTAAAGATGTTTTGCTGGTCAAGCGTTTCGATCGTGAACATACGGACGACGGATATCTGTGCCATCGAATGATTAGTTCCATGACGATTCTACGTGCAGGTGACGATTATACACATCGAGATAAATGGTCTTACATTATTTTGGCAGAAGAACTGCGAAGATTTTCTTCCGCTCCGAAAGAGGATGCGAGAGAGTTGTTTCAGCGTATGACATTCAACGCATTGATTTCCAATATAGACGATCATCCGCGAAATCATGCGTTTATTGCGAGCGAGAATTGGCGATTGTCGCCGGCCTACGATCTAACGCCAAATCCAATGATTAGTCTGGAACGTCGCGATCTTGCAATGACATGTGGAAGTATGGGACGCTTTGCTAACAGAAACAATCTGCTGTCCGAATGTCGCCGTTTTATGCTGGAACCAAACGAGGCCGCAATAATTGTTGACGAAATGGCCGACTGTGTAAAAAACAACTGGTATAAAACAGCGCGAAAAGTAGGTCTTTCCGAAAGAGATTGCGACTTGATAAAACCTTCCTTTGCATATCATGGATTTTCCGCACCAACATGATGTTGGATCAACCAATAACCATGTTCATTAATTAGGTTTTACCTCATATGTCTTAATCCCGCGCACTAGCACCACACAGTATAGCTGTGACAATCTCTTATATATCATTATATATCTAATATGGGCTATATTCTTAATATAGACTATATTTCTAATACAGACCATACTCCTAATGTAGATCACACAATGCTAACTGGCCCAGTAGTAAGGAGCGTGTAAAAGCCGCCACTAGATTGTTTGCATATTTTTTGATGTTTAAATTTGAGGATTTTCGGTATTTTGTGAAGAGCAGTAGTGTGAAGAGCTGTGCAGTGTTTGGTATTTATTTTTTTATTTTTGAAGTTCCGATTTTTGTATGATGTAAGAAATTGTGTATTTTTTTCTTATTTATGATGCTGTTCATTTATCGCAACAATATCTTATTTCTGTTATGTTTTAACAAAAAAAATAAGTTTTTTAACCAATAATTGTTTTTTTTCTCTTATAATTATCTTTATCGATTGTGATGCACTACTGTGCCCTTTTACAGGAGAATATTATGTTGATCAAGAGAATTTCATATTGTTGTGTTGTTATATTAGCGGTTATCTTTATGGATTGTAGTGCAACAAAAAAACGAAGTCATAAGGAGGCGTTTGTAACAGATGAAGACAGCGCTTCTTCACAAGAAGAGCTGCGTAAAATAAAAAAGAAGCCGCGCATATTGGATTCTAGTCTTAATGTGAGTGCATCTAAGACTTCAGAGCTACAGAAGGGAAAAAATGATCGTCCAGGAGAGTTTTTGGAAATAAAAAAAATGATTAATGAAATAAGTGACGCAAATTACGAAGCACAAAAACTTGTTTCTATCGTTACCGATATGAAAGAATTTGAAAAATACCAAAATGTTGGCAAAATTTTTGCCCAAAGATATAATCGAGACCGCCCAAGCTACTTATCAACTCAAAATTAACGGCGTCTGGCATCGATCTGAAATGACAAAAAAAACTCGAGAAATCTTTAAAAAAATTGATGTAGGCGACCTAACTTGATGCGGAGTTAGGGATTAAGACCTCTTTTGCCTGCTTTGGTGTATTTTGAAAAAGGCATAAGTCCAGAAGGTTTTTATCAAACCATCTTAGATGTTGCTCAACCACTTTATGATACAAAATCGTTTTCAGATGATACATCCCAAAAAGATCAGATCAATATGTTGAAAGTATGCTACATATATTCACTTCCATTATGCATTGCAAATGCGAGACTTATAGCAAAACAAGTAAATCTATACATAAGTGAAAGCATAGTACAATTTGCAGAGTATGAAGACAATTTAAATAAATTGGAGAAATATCTTAAATCATTCTTTAAACATGGAGAATATCCAGAAGCCAAACCTCTAACACAATACGAATTAGATGAGACTCTCGATCCTAGAGAAAATGTGCTTTCTAGGAGTTGATATTAGTATGGAATTTATATATTAAAGGTGCTTTTATGATTAAGTTTGTTAATTTTTTCCGTTTGATATGCTATATACTCGGATTTGTTATTTTTTGTGATGCTGAATGTGCGGCTTTATTAATTCCTCCTCCTGTAGCAATTCCTCCATTGGGTCCTTTGGGAGCGCCGCCTTTGCCAGCTCCGCATCCATTTCCAATACATGTTGCTCTTCCAATTCCTCCTACATATGGATTTGAAATTATATGGTTTATGTATGGCGCGCCACGCTTGAACGCAGACATAATTGCCTTTAATAATATGACTTTCCAGACATATAATACTAATAATAATCTTTTATTGTTAGTAGGAGGTGGTGGTGGAGCGCTTCCTGCTGGCAACAGTAGAGAGGTATTGTCATTATACAATGGAGCAATTCCACCAGGTATTGTACGATCTCCCGTTATACAAGCACAAAATGCTAACCTTGCATTTGGCGCAGGTGTAGCAGCGGCAAGTCAAATGCTACTGAGGAAAGCACAAAGCGGAATAATAGTTACATTAAATAACCCAATTAATCAAGCTGCATTACTAGGTGGACTTGCAGCAAATGTCGTTACTGTTTTTTGGCGGCTACATTAAGGGCTGCACATTTGGATCTATCTGAAGCAATGTTGCTTCATGACATGGTTAATAATGGGGGAGGTGTATATGCAACAATACAAAGGCAAATCATAGCTGTTTATAATCCTCTTCCTATTCCTGCAGGTGGGGCACCACGAATAGCACCACAGGCAAATCATTTCTTGGTTGTCGGATGCGCATTCCCAAAAAGACACAGTGCAAATGTTAAACTTTACACAAGAGAATGCTATCCAAGAATTCTTCTTCCTAAACCATGTTCACATTTAATTTTTTGCGTCTTGTAGCATCTCAAACTCCACTGTCAAAAAGTGGCAAAACCTAATTGATGAACATGGTTCTATTATAGCAGTAGGTCCAGCAATAATCCCACCACCTGCCGGGATTGCAAGACCGGAAACATTGAATGGTTATATAAGCTCATGCTTTGTCGGAAATAATCCTCCACCAACCATTTTATCTATAGCATACCAAAACCCACAGCAGGAGTAATGTTCAACCGCTAACTCCGCTCAAAATTATGTAGCCTATTGTGTTTTTTGTTCATTTTTTAGCATTTTCTGCAAAAGCATAGGCTCCCTAATTAGGCAGTCTATCCTCAAACAAAAAAGGTTGAAGTTTCAGGAATAAGTAGCACAGACGACCTAATTTTGAGCGGAGTTAGCGTTCAACTTCTAAATTTCTAGAAGGCAATCAGTTGGAGCGTGCGCCTCCGTATGGAAATGTCATTTTGCGAGACTCTTCAGCAAGAAGTTGCTCGCAACCCATTGCTCTATGCAAGAAAAATGGAGTCGTACATCTACTCTGCTTTTAGGACAAGCATCTTACTCCAGGCATTTTATAGAATTTGCAATAATTTTTTTTATCATAAGACTCAAAGCATGTTGAGGTATAAAAAACATAGCAATCGATCGTTTTTTTGTCACTTTTTATATGTTTCATGTTTAGTAAGTCCACAGCAGGAGACACCAATGGTTGAAATCGCTCACATATCAATTAGATATACTCTAAAATTGTAAAAAATGCCTATGTTGCTCCAAATCTGTAGAAATGTTGAGAAATCCTGTGGTTTTATTGCCGAACAAATGACAGCTTCCCTTATTAGGACAATCATGAAATTATTATGAAAATTATCCAATTGTGCATAATAACAGATTTTTCAAGTCTGCGTAGTAACCTAAAATGACCGTTTTCTCCAAAATCCAACTTTTCAGAACAACTCACTTTCAAACAATTGTAGGTTGTGTTATAAGCTTAGATATACATAATATAGGAGTGTTTTTTGTGATTAATTTTTTTATTTTGGCGATGTTCCTTCTATTTTCAGATTGCTCTTCAATGAACCAATGGTCGTTTTCTCAATTTAAAGACGTAGAAAGACCGTCAGTTGATAGTGTTATAAGAGATGATTCTGCTTTTATCAATTTTGCAAAGTATACTACATATGCGATTGTAGATCCACTTTTGCCAGCTCTTCCGCCTCTCGAAAAAGGTATAAGTCCTGGTGGTTTCTATCAAGTAATTAGAGATGTTCAGCAACCACTGGTTGACAATAGCGTTTTTACATCGGTTGCATACAAATGCATGTATGTGAGTTCGCTAGCTTTGTCTGTGTATCATTTGAGAAGGATTGTCTCTGATATAAAAGTCTGCCTTGGTGAGAATTTTCTTAACTTTCATGACTACGAGAAAAGGCTAAATGATTTTGAAAGTTACTTAAAAATGGTATATAAGTGCGCTTACCCCAAAATGGATTATCCATCTGATGTTCGTGCAAAAACCTATACGATGCCGCAAGAGTATGACTGTGATGGTGGGCTAGAGCGTTTGTTATTGGAGCATTCATTGAAGAAATAGTGAACCCGCCACATTGAAGCTATAGAATCATACAGGGAACTTTCGTATGGCATTTTCGTATTCGTTTTGAGCGTCCCCGATGGCTAATTTTGAGTAGATTTCGAGTGATTTCCGGCTTTCATGTCCAGAGTATGGCTGGATTAGAGCGTCTTCGATTCCTTGCTTTTTCAGCCATGTAAACAAGAAGTGCCGCAATTTATGAGGAGAGATTGGTTGCGAGATTCCCGCATCTTTTGAGTAGTGAGCAAGGATTTTTCTGATTCCTCGATCTGTGTAGGGTTTTTTCCACGAAGATTCGAAAAGGTATGTTCCTCCTTTTTTAACTGTACTGTCCGCATGAACGGCTAAGAGTTCTTTAAAAGATATAGGAAATGGAACTATTCTGTCTTTTTTTCCCTTTCCTTGGTTAATTTTCCACGGGGCGGTTATAAACCTTACGCTTTAGCGTGAATTGCTTTAGCGTATTAGAAGTTTTAGACTCAGAGGATGAATAACCATGTTCACATTTAAATTTTTGCGCCCTGCAGCATCTCAAACTCCATTGTCAAAAAGTGGCAAAAACCTATTAATGAACATGGTTAATGATAGAGAAAGGTACACAAGGGGAGCCCATACTGTATTAGAACTACAATATCACTTTGTGTGGAAGACGAAGTACTCGTACCATGTTCTGAAAGACGATATAGCGTTGCGTCTCAGGGAGTTAG